>CAYTJC010000062.1:0-8744 GCA_964437875.1 uncultured Dysgonomonadaceae bacterium | reverse complement strand
TATTGGTTGTATTGGTGCTTCGTATGGTGGTTTTATGACACAATACTTGCAAACACAAACCGACCTTTTCGCTGCAGCAGTATCGCACGCGGGTATTAGCAACATTACTAGCTATTGGGGTGTTGGTTACTGGGGTTACACATATAGTTCAGGAGCAAGTGCAGGAAGTTATCCTTGGAATAACCAGGAGATGTATATCAATCAGAGTCCTCTTTTTCAAGCCGACAAGATAAATACACCTTTGCTATTGCTTCACGGGTCTGTTGACACTAATGTGCCAATTGGCGAAAGCATTCAAATGTTTACGGCTTTAAAACTACTAGGCAAAGAGGTGGAGTTTATACAAGTAGAAGGTGAGAACCATGCTATTTATAATTATCAAAAGCGTATTGAATGGAATCATTCAATATATGCTTGGTTCTCAAAATGGTTAAAAGAAGATTCTCGATGGTGGGATTCTATGTATCCAGAACCTATCAGGTAATATATATAGAAAAGATATCAAGTTGTTAGCACTATGTGGGGAGACTTTGCTGACAATAGAATAAAAAAATAATTTGGAGAGGCATTTAGTTTGTCTCTCCAAATTTTTTCTAAATTAGAGCGTTTTTTCAAACTGATTTTGAATAATCAGTTTAATTAGGTATTTTACCTAATTGGCTGTCAAATACACTCAATTAGATGTTGTACGAAGTTCAAAATAGTAACTCGTAACCTAAGGAGGTCAGATAATCAAAACAGTGCACAACCACATAAAAGCTAGTACCATACATAGACAAAGGTTCAGTAGCCAATTTCTAGTTAGATTAATGGCTATTCTTCTTAACAACCTTATTGATTATGTTGTTCTTGCTGCTCCCTTTTTTATAAATGATTTAAAATATATAATATGGATTTAGATTTAAATACTATACTTGATCAGGTTTGCCAAATAGCAAATATGATTGGTGAATACTTAGTGAATGAACAGGCTAACCTCAAATCGTCTGAAGTGGAAATGAAAGGTACACGCAATTATGTTTCGTATGTTGACATGGAAGCGGAAAAGCAATTGGTGGTAGCCTTAAAAGAGGTTTTACCTGATGCTGGCTTTCTCACAGAAGAAGATACTATTGCGTTTGAAAAAAAAGAATATACATGGATAATTGATCCGCTCGATGGCACATCTAACTATGTGCATGGTTATGCGCCCTACACAACTAGTATTGCTCTTATGCACAATGATGAGACAATACTTGGAGTAGTTTACGATCCTGTTGCCAATGAACTATTCACAGCTATTAAAGGTGGAAAGGCTATGCTAAATAACAAAGATATTAAGGTGAGCACCAAAGATGAGATAAACAATAGTTTCATCGGCTTTGGCATACCCTACAATGTGACCAACGAATCTCATAACATTCTAAAAAACACTTGGAAGCATTTTGGCACTGCCTCGTTCAGACTTGCTGGATCGGCCGCTGTAGAAATATGCTATGTTGCCTGTGGACGTTGCGATGCCTTCTTTCATTCCGATTTATCGTCATGGGATGTGGCAGCTGGTGCATTTATATTGCAACAAGCGGGTGGGAGAGTAACAGATTTTAAAAACGGATTCAATTATATCTTCGGTAAGGAGCTTGTGGCAACCAACTCAGCTATTCACGCTTCAATTATGAAAAACATAATAAATTTGCGATAGTACTGATAAAGAGTCAAACATTTTTGTAGGCTCTCTATTTTTCGTATTTTTGTAGCTCAATAAGTTGTTCGTATAGTAAATAATATAATTTGAAAACAATGAAAGCTTATATTTTTCCAGGTCAAGGTGCTCAATTTGTGGGCATGGGTAAAAACCTTTATGACGAATCGCCCAAAGCCAAAGAAATGTTTGAACAAGCCAATGAAATATTGGGTTTCAGAATTACAGACATCATGTTTGAGGGTACTGCAGAAGATTTGCGTCAAACAAAGGTGACACAACCTGCAATTTTTCTTCACTCTGTTATTTTGGCTGCTACACTAGAAGATGAGTTTAAGCCCGACATGGTGGCAGGACACTCTCTTGGAGAATTCTCTGCGCTTGTAACTGCAAAAGCATTATCGTTTGAGGACGGATTGAAACTTGTGTACAAACGCGCTCTTGCCATGCAAAAAGCTTGCGAAACCAACCCTTCAACCATGGCTGCTGTTTTGGGCTTGCCCGACGAAACTGTAGAGAAAGTATGCAGTTTGATTGACGATGTGGTGATACCTGCCAATTATAATTGTCCAGGACAAGTAGTGATATCAGGATCAATTGCAGGTATTGAAGAGGCTTGTGTGAAAATGAAAGAAGCGGGCGCGAAGCGTGCACTATTGCTACAAGTGGGTGGAGCATTTCACTCGCCCTTTATGGAACCTGCCAAAGTGGAGCTCTCAAAAGCGATAGAAGAAACTAAATTTTCTAATCCTATTTGCCCAGTATATCAAAATGTATCTACAAAAGGAGAAACAGATAAGGCAGTTATCAAAGAGAATTTGATTGCACAGTTAACATCTCCTGTTAAATGGACTCAATCTGTTGAAAACATGATTGAAGAGGGTGCCACAGAATTTATAGAACTCGGGCCAGGTAAAGTATTACAGGGCTTGGTATCTAAAATTAATAGGGAGGTAGCTACTTCGGGTCACCAATAAATATCAATTTAGATATTTAATATGGATATAATTAAAAAGACTGTCTCTTGATGTAGGGATGGTCTTTCTTTTTGTGGTGCTGTAGATTAAATTTACTTCATAACTTATAAATAGAAAAGCATTGCTCTATTTTGGAGCAATGCTTTTCTATTTATCAATCTAACAGTAATCTTTTTTAAAACTTATATCCTACAGATAGATATGCACTATGGTTTTTCTTTTTCGGTTTGTACACAGGTATTCTTTCTATACCTCTAGCTATATTTTTGAGACCCATATCCCAGCCAAAGTCTATTATTATAACACCAAAATCAGCACCTACACCCAATCCCACACCCATATCAAATGGTTTATATCCATATTTTTTATCAAAGGTGTTTATTTCTTGTTCTCCAAAAAACTGATCTAAATTGGGCGTATATTCTGAATCAATGGTTCTGGTTCCTCCAACACCATAAGCAAGATATGGACCAGCGTGAACAAATACTCTTGTGCCTGGTGTGACATCTATTTTATAAGCTAAATGTATTGGAAGCTGTATGTAGTTTGCAGTTACGTTATATTTAATTTCGCCTAATCCTGAAGGAATGCTGGTGGTGTATTCAGCTCCTTTACTTGTAAAATACAATCCTGTTTGCAAAGAGATGTTAGTTACAAACTCTAAATCTAAGCCAATACCACCATGATAACCAGGTTTTACATTCTTTCCACTCAGATTGTTGCCGTAAAAGTTAGACATGTTTAGTCCTCCTTTAATGATTAAAGAAGCACTTTGAGCACTAGCAAGTGTTGTCATGCATAATATGGCAATTACAAGTGATAGTTTTAATTTTTTCATAATCTAGTATAATTAATTTAGTTTTGTCATTTTTTTTAGAGTCCTGTCAGCTATAATACCTTCTCTCAATTTTTAAACTAAGTATTTGCTTTTACAAAAGTATAAATTATTTAGCAATGACGAAAGCTAAAAACAAAAAGCATCGCTCTTTTATTAAGAACGATGCTCTGTAATTTCTAAAGTATCTTATTTATTAGAACTTATATCCTACTGAAAGGTATGCATTCTGTGTTTTTATGTCAGCATTATCTATTCTAGAAAGGTTTGTAAGACCCATATCCCAACCTAAGTCAACTAATATTCTTCCGAATTCAGCTCCAACACCTAGTCCAAGACCAGCATCGAAACGTTTTAGGCCATTAAACGCATCAATAGATGAATCATCTTTAAATGTGTCCATTTCACCAATATTACTTCCACCAACATTTAGTTTTGTTTTGCCACCTAAACCATAAGCAATGTATGGACCTGCATGTAATACAACTTTAGTTCCTGGCATAACATCAATTTTATAGGCAAAGTGTACAGGAAGCTGTAGATAATTAGCTGTTACTTTCACCTCAGCTGAATTGTACTTATATTCAGCACCTTTACCCGAGAAGAATAGTCCTGATTGAATACCCACGTTAGGTGCGAGCTCAAGGTCAGCACCAATACCAGCGTGAAAGCCGATTTTCATACTTTTGTCATTCAGTTCGTCTCCATAGAAGTTAGACATGTTAAGTCCACCTTTAATACTTAAAGAAGAGTTCTGGGCACCCACAATAGATGCCATTGCTACAAATACAACTACAAGTGATAATTTAAATTTCTTCATAATCTAATCTTTTTTGTTATTCTGTCGTTTCCTAAGATTCAGTTGTTAAAACAGCTGCACAATGATTTTTGTTCAAATCATTTTCAGTCTCTCAGAAAAAGACATTTTTAAATAAAAGTTATTTATTCAGGTTTTCACCGTTCCCTCCTTCGACCTCTAGTTTTGAATAAGGTTTAAGACTATACTAAAATTCTTATACATCGATAATGAGAAGGAGCAATTTAAAACTTAAAAGTATCGTAGAGAAGAAAACTCATCACTATTGAGGAGCTGATTAGCCAGAGATTGAATCTGAAGAGCTGTTATATGTTCTATTTGTTCAGATATTTGGGTGAGGTTGATGTAACTATCGAAATGGAGAAAGCATTTTGCCATATCCAAAGCCATGTTCTCCTTGTTTTCGTAGGCAATGCCTAACTCACCCCTCAATTGTTTTTTAGCTTTTGAGAGTTGTTGAGGTGTGAGGATGGTGTGTTTCAGTTTGTGAAATTCTTTTTCAATCAGTTTCAGGCACTTATTTGTATTACTAGGGTCGCAACCAAAATAGACACTAAACACACCGCTGTCTGAATAGAGCGAGTGAGTGGACTCTACGGTATAGACCAATCCGTTCTTCTCGCGAAGCGAAGTGTTCAGTCTGCTATTCATTCCCAAACCTCCCAATATGCTATTGAGCAAATAAAGGGCAACTCTATCGGGATGAAACATACTGAATGTTTTCCGTCCTAAAATATAATGAGTTTGATGAGTTTCTTTATCTACTGTTCTATTTTCAACAATGTCCATCTTGGGTTCTGATCGAGGTTTTGGCTCTTCAGTTTGTGATGTGGCTACTGAGGGAGCATATAATTCAAAATGTTTTCTCACCTTCTTCATCACTTTCGGAAACGGTGTGCTACCAAGAGAAAAGAAAATCATCTTTTCGGGCCTAAACTGGCGCTGTACATACGCTCTCATTGTTTCGGTGGTTATGCTCATCAACGACTCGGGGGTTCCTAATATGGGTTTTCCCAAATCGTGATTGTTGTAAACAACTTGCTCAAAATCATCATAGATAAGTGCAGATGGAGTATCTAAATAAGAATTTATCTCGTCTAGTATCACAATGCGTTCTCGCTCCAATTGTTTTTCAGAAAACTGGGAGTTGAATACCATATCGGCCAACAGTTCAATAGATCGTTCGAGGTACTCTTCGAAGAAAACAGTATAAACACCCGTCTCTTCTTTGCTAGTGAAAGCGTTGAGCTCTCCACCAACATCTTCCATGCGGTTTATTATATGATGAGGCCGACGCTTTTGTGTGCCCTTAAAAAGCATGTGTTCTGTGAAGTGTGCCAGTCCCGACTCATTGTCAAACTCGTCACGTGTACCCGAATTGATGAGTACTCCACAATACGAGATGGGTGAGTTGTTTATTGCATGTATTATGCGCATGCCGTTTGGTAGCGTATCTGTTTCGTAATTCATTTAAAATAAATTAGTCTTAATCTTAATATTACAATCCATCAATAAAATGCTCTATTTGATTGGAGCACGAAGGTAAGTTTTTCTTTCTTCTTCTGATAGTTTTTCAATAGAATATCTGAGCATTACACGGGGCATTTTCGGTGCGAATTTATCGAGGAATTGTATGAGAGTGGTTTTGTCTTTCTTTCCCACTTCGCGCAACATCCATCCGCAAGCCTTGTTGATAAGATGATGGGGGTGAGTCATGAAGTAATCGGATAAACGGAGGGTATCTTCAAACTGATTGTTGCGAATGAATGTCCATGTAGATACAATAGCTATACGTTGATCCCACAATAAACTGCTTTTTGCCAACTCATATAGTTTTGAGCGGTCTTTATCCATAAGCCAAGCACCCACAATTTTGTGACTCGAAAGATCTACAAAATCCCAGTTGTTTATATACTCAGTATGGTCTAGATAGAAATTGTAAATGGTTTCTTGTTCAGCTTCATTGGCATGTTCAAATTGATGCACCAGTATAACCAATGCTGCAAAGCGGCACTCATGATATTTGCTTTGTAGCAGTTTGGTCACTTCATGTAGTGCTAGTTTATGATATGGGGCTACAATTTTTCTTATTTGTGGAACTGTCACACCTAAGAATACATCTCCGTATCCATACTGTCCTTTTTTGGTTTGAAAAAAAGAGGAGAGTACGATTGCTTTATCGGAATTGCTTAGAGCTTTAAGTTCCTTTTTTATTGTTTCGGCATTCATTTTATTTATTCTTTTTTGAAGTGGATCAAAGTCTATTACTAGAGATCAAGCTAGTATTTTTAATTACAACCCACTTATTGATTTTCAAGCTAAGGTTTTTTACACTACTCTAGAAACGGGGTAGGTATCGAAATAAAATCCAAGAATGTTTTGAATCATTTCAAGCCCCATTTCGTCACGTGCTTCCAATGTCTTAGTTGCTGCATGTGGTGCAAGCACTACATTGTCTAGCTCAAGAAGTTCGGGAGATACTATGGGTTCGTTTTCAAACACATCTAATCCTGCTGCCCATATCTGCTTTTCTTTTAGCGCATGAGCCAGTGCCAGTTCGTCAACCATGTTGCCTCGCGCTGTGTTGATGAATATTGCAGAAGATTTCATCATCTCTAACTCCTTTTTGCCAATCATCCGCTTTGTCTCTTCAGTAGATGGGGCATTGAGAGATATATAGTCGGACTCTCGTAATAGTGTTTCTAACGATACATATTTGGCGTTGTATTTCTCTTCTATTGAGCTCTCCAATCGGTTTCGGTTGTGATACACAATGGTCATACCAGATGCCACTGCTCTACGCGCAAGGGCCTGGCCGATGCGTCCCATACCTATTATCCCCAGTGATTTGCCAAATATCGGCAATCCAGCTTCTGCATAAAGTCCCCAGCTTAAACCTTTTGGAGCTCTGATTTTTCTATCGTAATATCCAATTCTTCTTCCAGCTGCCAACAGCAGTGCAAATGCAAACTCTGCTGTAGGTTCTGTCACAGAATGTGGAATATTGGTTACAGCAATACCTTTCTGCTTGGCATAGTTCACATCTATATTGTTGTATCCAACACCAAAGTTTGAAATCAATTCTAGCTTAGATCCTTTGTCCATTATCTCTTTATCTGTATAGAAGGAGAAATTGGGAACAAGTACATCAAAATCGGCAATCATATCCAACACTTCTTCTCGTTTGAAGTTAGATTTACTAGGGAGTACATATTCAACTTTTCCATCTAGCACTTTGGCTATTTCAGGATTGAGCTTGTAGGTGATAAGAACTTTTTTCATTGTGTTGTAGTTTTTTTGAAAGAGTATGTCTCCATCTCTCTTTGTTCTATTGCTAACGATTCATTACTTAACGAGTAACAAACATAATTGTTTTACTTCGAAAAGGAGAATCAATAAAGCTATTTTTAATAAATCAGTAGATTTCTTGAAGATAATTTTTTCTGTGTATAACTATGCGAAAGAATTCGTGCTAAAGCGATGCTTACAACTTATCTAATGATATATGCATTGATTTTTTTATCTAATATTTTTCATTTCTTCTATATAGAAGCCTTGGTTACTACTTTTTTTATTTTCTACCTCCAAACTACACGTTGGTTTATACTTAATTTTTTCTCAAGGTCTAAACCAACAGTTGGTTTGTCCTTATAATTTTTATTAGCCCGAACAAAGTGTTTGTTTACACTTATTTATTTTTTTAAGCTCAAACCAACCCTTTGTTTGCTCTTAATTTTTTTTTAAGTCTAAACCACGCCTTTGTTTGTTCTTATTTTATTTTTTATGTCTAAACTACGTGTTGGTTTGTCCTTATTTATTTTTTAAGTCTAAACCACGCGTTGGTTTGTAGTTATATTATATTTAAGTCCGAACCAAGCCTTTGTTTACGCTTATTTATTTTTATAAGTCTGAACCAATCGTTTGTTTACACTTATTTATTTTTTTAAGTCTGAACCACGCGTTGGTTTGGAGCTATATTTATTTTTATAATCAAACCACGCCTTGGGTTGTACATATTTTTTATTTTAGTCAGACATTTATCCTCCGATTGAGTGATGCTTTTATAAAAGAGAAGTATTTGGTTGTTGATGGGAAAAATAGCATTAAGATAGTACATAAATCCAATTTTGTACTTTGAATTATTTAGTTGCTACAATACTGAGAGTTGTAATTGTAGCGCGCAAATAAATAACGTGTTGGTGAAAGCAATAGTGGGCCATTGTGCCTGTATTAGAGCTATTACATTTATATATGCTTTAAGATTATAAAGAATTTATTTGTAAGCTTAATCCGTGCGATATTCAAACCTGTTGAGATAAAGACTCAATCAAGCTAGTAGAATGTAATTTAAAAACAAAAAAAGTGAGATGTAATAAATACAACTCACCTTTTTTGCTCTTCAGGCTGGACTCGAACCAGCGACCCTCTGATTAA
>CAYTJC010000061.1:0-8766 GCA_964437875.1 uncultured Dysgonomonadaceae bacterium | reverse complement strand
CCTGAAAGAAGTATGGAAAATTTTAGATTGGAAAGTTATTAGCGATCGTTTCTAAAAGAAAATAGATTTAATCCCTAAGGATTAAATGCAAAAAAGAGCAGTTGTAATAACTGCTCTTTTTTTGCTTTATATTATCCTTAGATATATTGCTTGAAAAACAAGTGACGATCTTTAGTGCGTGCAACACGCAATAGTCTGCTAATTAATCTACCATCATAATACCTGACAACATACGACCACTAACAATGCTTTGTCGTCGTGCAGAGAAAAACAGATCAGGCTCATCATAAGTGCATAAAGGAGAAGTTTCTATATGTTGTGGAAAAACACCCAGCCTTACTAACTCATTGTGAGTAATCAGTTTTAAATCTATATGCCACTTCTGAGTTTGCGTGTTGAAATAAGACGAAGAAGATAAATTGAAACCTGCCTCTTGAAACATAACTATCAACTCTTTGCCCACTTCGTAATTCTTCTGCGAAATAGATGGTCCAATGGCTGCTATAATCTCAGCAGGATTAGACTGGTAAATCTCCTTCATTTTTGATATTGTATTCTCAATTATGCCCCCAACTAAGCCACTCCATCCACCATGAATAGCTGCAACTATCTGTTTCATCTTATCATAAAGCAAAATGGGGACACAATCTGCAGTGGTAGCGCACAAGAAAACATCCTTAAGGTGCGTTATTGATGCATCTACCCCATACAGTATTTCAATCTTCTCTGATGGAATCAAATTCATAAATTCTTCATCAATCACCAGTACTTTGTTACCATGCGTTTGATGAGGAACAATGAAGTCTGAGATACTCATGTACCATGTACATGCTAAGATCTGCCTATTTTCAAAAATATTTGTTGGGCTATCGTCTGAGAAGTTACCTAAATTGAAAGATGAAAAAGATCCCTTACTCACTCCTCCTTTGCGAGTAGTACAAAAATGCTCAATACTCTTTTGATCACTCAGGATATCAAACTGGAGGAGATTATTGTGTTCAGGATGTTCTTTCATTTCATAGTAGTATTGAGAGGGGTGTTCTAACTATTCATCTAAATAGGAATAATCTTCGTAGTCTAATAAATCAGAGTCATCATCGTCAGAATCTATTGGGGGTACTTCTTCTTCATCTTCAAAAACAACAGACTTAATATCAAGATCACGATGAATAAGTGAGTGCTTCTCTGTTTTTTCCTCTTTTGGTAAATCGGCAACTTCCCTGTTCAGCTCCTTCCAAAGCATATCTTTGAGGGATGAAAGACCTTGATTGGTTACAGCAGAAATAAACACATAAGGTATTTCTGGTAAATCTTCTGCAATAGCTTCTTTCAATTCATCGTCTAACAAATCAGTTTTTGAAATTGCAAGCAAACGCTTCTTGTCGGCCAGTTCAGGATTGTATTGCGTCAACTCATTGAGCAAGATATTAAATTCTGTTTTAATATCGTCTGAATCGGCAGGAATAACAAAAAGCAACAACGAGTTTCGCTCAATATGCCGCAAAAAACGGATACCCAGTCCCTTTCCTTCACTTGCACCTTCGATAATCCCTGGAATATCAGCCATCACAAACGATTTATGATCGTGATAGTCAACTATTCCCAAATTTGGAACAAGCGTAGTAAATGGATAATTGGCGATTTTGGGTTTAGCTGCCGAAACAACAGATAAAAGAGTAGATTTACCCGCATTAGGAAATCCTACTAAACCTACATCGGCTAGTAGCTTCAATTCAAAAATAATCCATCGCTCTTCAAATGGTTCACCAGGTTGAGCATATCGTGGAGCTTGATTGGTAGATGTTTTGAAGTGGGTGTTGCCCTGGCCACCTCTTCCGCCTTTTAACAAAATCAGCTCTTCGCCATGATCAGTTACATCACAAATGTATTCTCCTGTGTGGGCATCATAAACAACAGTGCCACAAGGCACATCAATTATTCTGTCATCCCCTTTTTTCCCAGATGACTTCTTACCCGAACCACCCTCGCCATGTCCAGCCAATATATGTCTCTCATAGCGAAGATGAAGAAGAGTCCAATAATTCCTATTTCCGCGCAATATGATGCTGCCACCACCTCCACCATCGCCGCCATCAGGACCCCCTCTTGGAATGTACTTTTCACGTCGAAAATGAGAAGAACCACGTCCTCCCTTGCCAGAACGGCAGTAAATTTTTACATAATCAACAAAATTTGATCCAGCCATATTCTTTTTTATTGCACAAAATTGATAAGTAGGATTATTCCTCTTATTTACTTTAGTAGTCTAATTTATCTATTGCATTTTCTATACGAGAGAAAATATCGTCAATAGTGCCCATACCATCTATCTTCGCAAGTTTGTTTTGCTTAGCATAATAGTCTTTCAATTGAGCTGTTTGACCATAATAAACTTGAAGTCTCGATTTGATTGTTTCGGGTGTATCATCATTTCGCCCTGATATTTCACCTCGTTTTACTAATCGGTCTGTCAACTGATCGTCATCAACTTCCAAGCTTATCACTACATTGATACCCGTGTTTCTCCTTTGCAACATCTCATCCATAGCTTCTCCCTGTTTCAATGTGCGAGGAAAACCGTCGAAGATATATCCTACACTATCAGGATTACTGGCAAGAAACTCCTCTAATATATTTATAACAACATCGTCAGGCACAAGTTGTCCTTCCGACATATATTTATTAGCAAGTTCGCCTAATTTGGTCTTGTTTTTAATCTCATTACGAAGTATATCACCAGTAGAGATATGAGTTAAGTGATACTTTTCAATCAATTTCTCACTTTGTGTGCCTTTTCCTGAACCAGGAGCACCGAAAATTATAATATTCAACATATAAAAAATAGTATTACTGTTATTAACTACAAAGATAGAGAAATGTTTGCTTTGTAAGAATAAACCCTTTATTTTTATCGTACTAATGTATCATTTTTACAGTTTGAACTATATTGATAGTGCAAACGTTTATTATTTACACATTAAATTAAATAAATGACATGAAAAAAGAAGATTTTAGACAAAAAGCACATTCAGTACTAGACGAAGTAATAAATCATATAGCCGAAATGGAAAAAAAGGCGAATGATGTTTCTGATGATCTAAAAGATGAGTACAACAAGAAGCTTGATAGATTAAAAGAGATCAAACTAGACTTGACTAAAAAACTTGAAGACTATGAAAGCATGAGCGAAAGCAGATGGGACATAGTGAAAGAAAGTTTTAATGAGTTTTTGGATAAAGCCAATAAGGCTTGGAAAGATAGCTACGACAAAGCATCTTCGGCATTTAAGAAATAGCCTGAAAGAGAATCGTAAAAAAGTAACGTTTTCCACAAACAAATTGTTTGTGAGTAAGCAATGGCTGTTTACGATAAACAACTAAGTCAACGTTGCAAAGAACTCAAAAGGGTCTGATGAATTAAACACATTAGGCCTTTTTTTTATTTTCATTACTAGCTCTTTACAATGGATCACATGCAAAACTATGTGTTTTGATTATTTCATTTATTAAACACCGACATAACAGGCCGCTTCTACGAAGCTATAGGTAGTAAACGTATTCTCACAAGTCTTAAAGCATCGTGCGATCTGTAAATTATACAACGAAAAGAAGAAATAATTACACTACACATTAAAAGGTAAAACAAACAAATACTTTTACTGGTGATCCTTTGCAATCCCATAAAATGACATATAAATAGTTCTAACCTCATCTGATATTGAGTGTTATGATAAGACCCAAAAACTAACAATTAGACAGTTACAACATACAAACAAAATATTTGATATAACATCTTATATTCAGAAATAAATACTATATTTGTAAGTAAATACTAACAATAAAAGATAATTGCCAAGCTTTAAGGCAGTGAATATTAGCGATAAACAGACCATTTGTGATGTAAAATCTATTGTCATTTTTTTGTCACATACAAAACACCCAATAATTGCATTTCACAAATTGCTATACTTACAATTATACGTGCACAAGCACATTAATAATTGAATTTTCATATATTAATAAAAATCAACATATTGCATTAATGCACCCTCTTTAATGGTTTTTCGAGTGCAAAAGTTGTTGTTTTACTCCTAATAGAAGAAAGGCATAGTATCTGGAAGATGAATTTAGTACCACTCCATTGAGGGAGTCAATTAAAATACCCCTCATCTCAATGATCCCCCCACGGGAATGCTTCTCCGCAGTGCAATTCTTAACGATTCCCGAGCAGGATTCATATCAATCAGAACAATTCTTAACAATTCCCATGCAGGAAAGCTTTTGCAGTGCGCTCCGTTATACGATGCCCACCACTCAAAGAGAGCTCCTAGAATGAGAAATACCTACTTTCAAAATAAAAGAGAGTGCCTTATATGCTGAAAAACTAAAATCATATCGATTAATTGCTCCGTATTTGCGTGAAAACTAAACGGCCAAAAAATTACTGCTCCTAATCAGCTGAATAACAAAACGTACAAAAGATGAGTGCTCCTATTCTGCTTTATAACAAAAAAGCTCACCTAATGGATGAGAATATGTTGCTAGAGTAGCTGCAAAAATTTAACTCTGATTGACTTTTGAGGTGAAAACTGCAGTAGAAACAGATGATTGAGCTTTAGGGTATGGGTGAGGGCAATAGTAGTTGTCAGTGTCTAGAGCCATTATATGTTTATTGTCTTAGAACTCTAATTAGATAAAACAAATACCAAAGTTTTACGGAACTTAGGCTACGCAATTATAAAAGAAGAAGAAGTCAATACAAGCACAATACCACTTCATATTCAAATTTTGAAATTGTTTAGAATTAGACAAAAAAACGCATAATCGATTTGAAGGACTCTGTAATGCATTGTTGCATTTAATACTTGACTGATTGTTCATTTTTTGTTCATCTATGCATACAAAAAAAGCTACTTCATTAATGAAATAGCTCTCTAAAAGTGACCCCGCCAGGATTCAAACCTGGAACCTTCTGATCCGTAGTCAGATACTCTATTCAGTTAAGCTACGGGGCCATTCCTTTATTTTTGTGACTGCAAAGATAGTACTTTTTATAAAAACTACAAACTAAAATGAGATAACATTCCACTTATTTTTTCACATTCAGCATAATTGTGTCATCATCAAGGTCAAAAACCTCTTTATCTATAAGAAATCGCAACACTGCAATCACCTTCTCACTGTCTGACTCGGAGCCTTTTGCAAGATTTACTAATTCATTTAAACGAAAACTAGACTTCTCAGAGAAACAATCTATCAATGTTTCTTTTATTTCTTCAAATTCAAAGTTTGAAAGTCCAGTTTTGTTCTTTTGTAAACAAACATCGCAGATACCACAATTTTTTGTTCCCGTTTCATCAAAGTAAGTGAGTAACATTCTACTTCTACATACATCTTGTTTCTCCACATAATCGATCATGGCGTCTATTCTACCTTTAAATCTTTTTTGCCTCAACTCATAAACAGCTTTGGGAATACGTACAAACTGATTTTCTTCTCTTGAAGTAGGATAAATGATGAATGAAGTCTTCTTTTGTGGAACATAGTTTATGTATTTTGCTTTTGACATTGTTGTAAGCATCTCATAAACTTCTTGCCGAGTTTTACCTATTCTTGTGCCTATATAAGATTCATCTATATAAACATCATCAGTAAAAACCCCCGTATAGTTGCGCAATATGACATGTACTAACTGATCGTATTCTTTGGTGAGACGCAGCGTATAGAGCTCATTGCGATAGACCCTAAACATCAAACGTGAACGATTATCCACCTCATCCGTATATTCGATATATCCTGCAAGCGATAAGATTTTAAGAGAATTATGGGTTTGCAAGAGAGAAAGACGAAAGTTGTTGCAAAACTCAATCAGATTAAAATCGAGCACCAAACCATTGCCCGATCCTGCAGCAATCTGATAGTAATTGGCCAAACACTCATAGACACGCAGAATACGCTCTTTAGATGGGAAAGAGTCAGACACTCTCTTGTTCAAGTTGATGGTATCTTGCTTATTCCATAGAATAATGGCATACGATTTTTTCTCGTCACGCCCTGCCCTACCAGCTTCCTGATAGTACTCTTCCAAAGAATTGGGCAAATCGAAATGGATTACCAAACGCACATCGGGTTTATCAATACCCATACCAAAAGCATTGGTTGAAACAATGACCCTACACGTATTGTCTTTCCATTGATTTTGCTTCAGAGTCTTAGACTCATGCGATAATCCAGCATGATAATAACTAGCATTAATTCCTTTTCTCAAAAGAGCCTCTGCAATATCTTTGGTTCCCTTTCGACTACGCACATACACAATGGAAGTACCATCTACAGCGTTTAGTATATTTATAAGCTCGGCTATTTTGTTTTCGCTGTACCTAACTACATAAGATAAGTTTTTTCTTTCGAAACTCTTACGAAACACATTTGGCTTTTCAAAAAGAAGCTTCTCTTGTATATCGCCAACAACACCCTTTGTGGCAGTTGCTGTGAGAGCCAATACAGGCACATCAGGCAAGTGGTTGCGTATATCTGCAATATTCAAATAAGAGGGCCTAAAATCATATCCCCATTGCGAAATACAATGCGACTCATCTACAGCCAACAGGCACACATTCATAGCCCGCAACTTTATCAAAAAGATATCTGAAGTAAGACGCTCAGGGGAAACATACAGGAACTTGAAATTACCGAATATACAATTTTCGAGAGTAGTAATAATCTGCTCCCGTGACATTCCCGAATAGACCGCAGCAGCCTTTATACCCTGCTTCTTCAAGTTATCAACTTGGTCCTTCATCAAAGCAATCAGAGGCGTTACAACCAAACAGATGCCCTCCATTGCCATTACAGGAACCTGAAAGGTAAGAGATTTACCCCCACCTGTAGGCATCAAGCCAAGCGTATCTTTTCCATCATAAACAGATTGAATAATCTCTTCTTGCAAAGGTCTGAATGACGAAAAGCCCCAGTATTTCTGTAGGGTTTGATGAAAAAGTTCAGATTGCATAGTACACTTCAAGTTGTGAAAACCTTTTGTAAGTTACTCTTATCAAACAGACAATTTAATATCCTTAATTATCAACTGTGTATAAGCTTCGCCACTGTGTCTGTTTTTCTCGATGGTATAGCAAATATCAATGGGTTGATACTGTTTTAACTCTTGAAAGAACTTAGCAAAACCAAAAGCTATAGCCTGCATAGGCTTGTCGATGGTTGCATCAATAAGCTCCATTTTTATATGCTGCAAACCTCTACCAACCAACTTACTGCCGCCATCGTCAACTACTCCTCTCGACAAGAAAACAGGATTGCTATTATCAGGACCAAAGGGTGCAAACTTAGCCAAGCTTCTCACAAATTCTGATGTGATGGAAGATAGTGGTATTTCTAAATCGATAAGCAGCTGAGGCCGGATAGTACCTGCCTCTATCTCATCAAATGAAATAGTTTCGAAGCGTTTCTTAAACTCTTCAAGATGTTCCTCTTTCAGCGATAATCCAGCAGCATAAGTATGACCACCAAAATTCTCTAAAATATCACGACAAGATTCAATTGCTTTATAGACATCAAATCCGAGAACAGACCTGGCCGAACCCGATATCATGTCATTCGATTTTGTCAGAACTATGGCAGGGCGATAGTAACGCTCAGTAAGTCGCGAAGCAACTATTCCAACTATTCCCTTATGCCATGTTTCATCATACACCACAATCCCTTTGAGCGACTCAATGTTTACATGATTATCAATATAATTGATAGCTTCTTTCGTGATCTTTTTGTCGAGCTCACGCCTATTTTCATTGTGCTTGTCAATGTTTTTGCTTTTCACTCGAGCCGAAGTCATATCGGTTGCCAAAAGCAGATCAACAGCCTCATTGCCACTCACCATACGCCCAGAGGCATTGATGCGAGGTCCTATTTTAAATACAATATCTTCTAATGTGAGCTCCTTTCTATTGAGCCTACAAATATCAATAATACCCTTTAACCCGAAGTTAGGATTTGAGTTGAGTTGCTTCAACCCATGATACATAAGTATGCGATTCTCGCCCGTCATTGGCACTATGTCAGAAGCAATGCTCACAGCAACCATATCCAACAGGTTGGTTATTTCTGAAATAGGAAGATTGTTACGTATAGAGAAAGCTTGCACAATTTTGAAGCCTACTCCACAACCTGACAACTCAGAATAAGGATAAACAGAGTCAACTCTTTTGGCATTCACTACGGCTACTGCCCTTGGTAGCTCCTCATCGGGCATATGATGATCACCAATAATAAAGTCAATACCCTTTTCAGTAGCATAGTCAACTTTAGCAATTGCCTTTATACCACAGTCAAGAGCTATCACTAGTTTCACATCTGTTTTTTCAGCATAGTCTATACCCTGGTAAGATATACCATAGCCCTCGTCATACCTATCGGGTATGTAATAATCTATGTTGTTGGTAAACCTGCGTAAAAACTTATATACCAGTGCTACAGCAGTTGTGCCATCTACATCATAGTCTCCATACACAAGAATTCGCTCTTTATTCCCAAGAGCTTTTTCAATACGCTTCACAGCAAGATCCATGTCTGGATAAAGAAAAGGATCATGCAGATTTGACAAATCGGGATTAAAAAAATCAGAAACTTTCTCTTTAGAGTCTATTCTTCTTTGCACCAGCAATTTGGCTAAATAAGGGTCTATTGATAATTCGTCTGTTAGTATTTCTTTTTTATCCTGTTGTTCATTTGTTAGGGTTAAAAAATTCCATTT
>CAYTJC010000060.1:0-8839 GCA_964437875.1 uncultured Dysgonomonadaceae bacterium | reverse complement strand
ATTGAAAGATAAAGAATAGACTAATGGTTACAATCAATTAAATAACTAAATTTGCCCCCTCAATTAGAATAAAATATTTATTAGTTTTCAGCACTGGTTATGATAAATACTAAAACACCTTCGTTTTGGACTAATATGTACGTGGTAATGTGTTTACGACTCTTATTAGTTTTCGCACTTTATAGTATAACTCGTCTCTTGTTTTTTGTGTTCAATCAATCGCTTTTTGCCGATATGAGTTTTGGCTATCTTGCCACACTTATGTTTCGGGGGCTCAAATTTGATGCCTCGGCTATTGCCTACACCAACTCGTTGGTAATACTTATGCATTTAGTGCCTTTTAAGTTTAGGTACAACAGAGGATATCAACACATAGTGTCAATCATCTTTTATATTGTCAATACTATTGGTCTCAGCGTCAATATGATGGATGTGATTTACTATAGATTTACATTAAGACGAACTACAACTGGAGTATTTAAAGAATTTGAAAACGAAAATGCCACAAGTTTCCTTAGCTTCATTTGGAGCTATTGGTATGTTAGTCTTATTCTTGTTTCACTTTTGGTGTTAATGGTTTGGGTTTATAAGAAGATCAATGTACTACGTCCTTCTGTATTTAGAGGTAATTTTGCCTATAGCTCGTTTGGTATAGTAGTATTGGCCATTGTTGGCTTTTTCACAGTTGGTGCTATGCGAGGAGGTTACACCTCAGGAGTGCGCCCTATCAATCTGAATAGTGCAGTAGAGCATGTGAACAAACCTGAGCATAGTTCTATTGTACTCAACACTCCTTTTTCACTTATTCGTACCATCGGAAAGTCTGGTTTGCCACGCATAAATCATTTTGAGCCTAAAGTGCTGAATGAATTATTTAATGCTGAGCATACAATCAAAAATGACACTAATTTACTCTTTAAAGAACTGGCTGGAAAAAACGTAATGGTTGTGATTTTGGAAAGTCTAGACAAAGAATGGGTGGGAGTGCTAAACAAAGATGTTGAGGGATATACTGGCTTCACCCCTTTTTTCGACTCTCTTTCAACGCAGGGGTATCTTTTTTCACGAGGCTATGCAAATGGGTGTAAATCTATAGACGCACCACCTGCCATTTTTGCGGGTATCCCTTCATCCGAAACTCCTTTTGTATTATCTACCTATTCGGGCAACAAGTTGAACTCGCTTGCCTCTCTTTTAAAACCTAAGGGATATACCTCTGCATTTTTCCATGGGGCTGTCAATGGATCTATGCGTTTTGACTCTTTTATGAAGCAAGCTGGCTTTGACCACTATTTTGGTATGACTGAGTACAACAATCCCGATGACTTTGATGGACATTGGGGCATACCAGATGAGCTATATTTGCAATATACTGCTCAAGAGATGAGTAAGTTGCCTCAGCCTTTTCTCTCTTCTGTATTTACATTAACATCGCACTATCCTTTTAAGATTCCCGAAGAATATGAAGATGATTTTCCTGAAGGATCTATGCCTATACATAAATGCTTAGGTTACACAGATTATGCGTTACAGCGTTTTTTCGAAACCGCAGCTAAGCAAGATTGGTACAACAATACTTTGTTTGTTATCACTGCCGATCATGCTGTGGAGGGTCATTTGCAAGAATACAAAACAGCAGAGGGAGCGTTTACAATTCCTATTCTGTTTTTTGCTCCGGGCAGTGATTTGGTTGGTCTTGACAACACCACAATTGTGCAACAAACAGATATTATGCCCACTGTGCTCTCAATGGTTGGAATAGAAAGTGAGTTTGTAGCCTTTGGGAATAATATGTTTAGTCAAGATAGTCCACATTTTGCCTATAATTATTACAATGGCGCTCACCAGTTGATAGAAGGGGAGTGGCTTTTGCAGTATATGAATGATAGGGTTGCAGGGTTTTATAATGTTGTGGAAGACCGTTTTATGAAAAATAATCTTGTTGGCAAACATCTACCATTGCAATTGCCCATGGAACATCGCATCAAAGCCTTGATACAACAATACAACAACAGATTGATTGATAACAAGCTCACGGTATAGCATCTATGAGATGGAGAGTAGAAAAAACTATTTATTTGTTTTTAGTAGAATAGCGCCTACAATCAATTTAATAACTAAATTTGCATTCTCAAAATCAATATAGTTTTAATAGTCTTGGCCAATTGTTATGAAAAATAGAAGAAAACCTTCATTCTGGAACAATATATATGTAGTATTGCTTTTGCGTTTACTGTTAGTGTTTGCGCTTTACACCCTCACCCGTTTCTTGTTCTATGTGTTAAACCCAACGCTTTTTGCTGATATGGATGCGGCATATCTTGCCACACTTATGTTTCGTGGCCTTAGGTTTGATGCATCAGCCATAGCTTACACCAATTCTTTGGTTATACTCATGCATATATTGCCTTTTAGATTTAGGTACAACAGGGGTTATCAAAAAGTGGTGTCTATTATCTTCTATATTGTCAATACTATTGCCATCACTCTCAATATGATTGATGTGGTTTACTATCGCTTCACCATGAAACGAACCACATCAGGAGTTTTTCAAGAATTCGAAAATGAAAACCCTACCAATTTCATCAGTTTCATTTGGGACTATTGGTACATTACCTTCATTGTAATATTGCTTGTGTTGGTGATGGTGTGGATGTATAAGAAAATACAAGTTGAGCGCCCCTACATGAAACTCAGAAATTATCTCTACTACCCATTGGCTATTGCTCTAATGGCCATTGCTGGGTATTACACTGTAGGTGCTATGCGGGGTGGATATGAAGCAGGTACTCGCCCAATTACGTTGAGCAATGCTGCAGAGTTTGTGAAGAAACCAGAACACAGGGCTATTGTGCTCAATACTCCCTTTGCTATTATTCGCACAATTGGCAAAAGCCGTTTAGAACGCAAAGAGTATTTTGAAACTGATAAGTTAAATGAGATTTTTTATGTTGAACATGGCCTCAATACAGACTCCACAACACTCTTCAATAAATTTGAGGGACGCAATGTGGTACTTATTATTTGGGAAAGTTTTGGCAAAGAGTGGGTAGGGGCGCTTAACAAAGATATTGAAAACTACTCAGGATATACACCTTTCATAGATTCACTTGTCAATCATAGCTATGTGTTTACACGTGGCTATGCCAATGGGCGCAAGTCTATTGATGCTTTGCCATCTATTATAACCGGCATCCCTTCTTCTGAAACCCCATTTGTACTATCGCACTACTCGGGCAATAAGATAAACTCATTGGCATCAGTACTTAGAAATCATCAATATTACTCTGCTTTTTATCATGGCGCACCCAATGGCTCTATGGGTTTTAGTGCATTTATGCAGCAAGCTGGCTTTGATAGTTATGTAGGCATGACGGAATATGACAATAAAAAAGATTTTGATGGCCATTGGGGTATATGGGACGAACCTTTTTTACAATTCATGGCCAGTGAGATCAATCATTTGAAAGAGCCTTTTTTGGCTTCTGTATTCACTTTGTCATCACATCATCCGTATAGAATACCATCAGAGTACAATGGGGTTTTTCCTAAAGGAGACATTCCCATACATGAGGGAGTTGGCTATTCGGACAATGCATTTCGTAACTTTTTTGCGACAGCTTCACAGCAAGATTGGTTCGAGAATACACTCTTTGTGATTACTGGCGACCATGCTGTAGATGGGCATTTGGCAGAATATAAAACAGCACAAGGTGCTTTCTCCATTCCCGTAATGTTTTATGCACCGGGCACAGATTTTATTGGCTTAAACGATAGCACTGTTGTACAGCAAACAGATATTATGCCAACTGTACTCTCTATGTTGGGTGTAGAGGATAAGTTTGTTGCGTTTGGTAATAATATGTTTGATCCTGCTGATCAGCATTTTGCCTATAATTTTTATAACGGAGCACATCAATTAGTGGAAGGGGAGTGGATGCTACAGTATATGAACGACCGCTCTATTGCCCTCTACAATTTGGTAGAAGACAGAATGATGAAAAATAATGTGTTAGACAAGCACCCCGATGTGCAACAGACCATGGAGAGTCGCATCAAAGCACTCATACAGCAGTATAATAATAGATTAATTGATAATGAGTTAGCACCTTAAAAAAGAAAGGCCGACAAAATGAATTGCCAGCCCTTCAAATCGTAGTTTGTTTCAGTGTACGATTTTTGTATTTATAGGTTTATTCTTTACTCTTCTAAATCTTCTTCCAGAACTTCTTCCATATTGTGGAAAACGTTTTGAACATCTTCGTCTTCTTCAAATTTCTCAATCAGTTTCTCAATCTGTGCGCGCTGTTCGTCGTTTAGCACTTTTGTGTCGTGAGGTATTCTTTCAAACTCTGCTGAGTGTATCTCGTATCCGTTCTCTTCCAGATATTTTTGAATATCAGAATACGATTTAAATTCTCCGTAGAGAACAATGTCGTCATCCTCCATCTCTATTTCGTCCACTCCATAATCAATGAGCTCTAACTCTAGGTCTTCTGCCGAAACACCTTCTTTTGCCGCTATTTTAAACACACACTTGTGATCAAATAGAAACTCCAAACTCCCCGATGTGCCCAGTGAACCACCCAATTTATTGAAATAACTGCGCACATTGGCAACAGTGCGCATATTGTTGTCAGTAGCTGTTTCTACCACAATAGCAATACCGTAAGGACCATAGCCTTCAAACAAAACTTCCTTTAAATCAGTGTAGTCTTTATCAGTAGCTTTCTTGATGGCTCTCTCAACATTCTCTTTAGGCATGTTCTCCTTCTTAGACTGCTGGATGAGTACGCGCAAACGAGGATTTGTTTCAGGGTCGGGGCCGCCTTCTCTGGTAGCAATAGTTATTTCTTTCCCCAATTTAGTGAATACGCGAGCCATATTGCCCCAGCGTTTCATCTTTCTAGCTTTCCTATATTCAAATGCTCTTCCCATAATTGTTTTTATGAACCTGCATTGTGTGCGCTATTCCCCACAGGTGAATATGCGTAGTGATAAGAGGTTGTTTGTATTATTAAAATTTTAATGTTTTTGTTCTATTAGTTTATTGCAAATTTAAGCGAAACAGCAACGCTAAGTATTGGCACTTTTATCTTAATTGTGCGTCTAACTGCTTCTCCAAGTTCTGTTGAATCTTACCCATAATTTTATCGATACGTTTGTCATCGAGTGTCTTTTCGTAATCTTGCAAGATGAAATTCACTGCATAAGATTTCTTGCCTTCGGGCAAGTGCTTGCCTTCATACACATCAAAAAGGGTAACTTCTCTCAATAGTTTTTTCTCAGAACTGTATGCAATTTTCTCTATCTCTGCAAATGTAATGTTTTTATCGATAAGGAGTGCTAAATCTCGTTTTACTGACGGAAACTTTGGGAGTTCATTGAATAAAACTACATGCTTACGAGTTGCTTTCATAAGTGCATCCCAGTTGAACTCTGCAAAATATACATCGGTATTAATGTCAAGTCCTTTTAATACTTGATGGTGAACAACACCCCATTTCACAAGAAGTTCCTGACGTGTACTTATGCTCATAGCAGAAGCAAAAAGCTCATTGCTAAAAGGTTCGTGAATCAATTTTGTAGTCTTGTCCAATCCTAATCTCGATAGTATATTCTCAACATGTGCTTTCAACTCATAGGCAGAGCTTTGGGTTTCTGCCACAGCCCAGTTTTTTGAGTTGCGTTTGCCGCAAAGCCACACACCAAGATGAGTCTCTTCGGAGTATTGTGCTACTGGATTGTCAGGATTAGTTTTATCTGCATCGTAGAAGTAGCAATTGCCAAATTCATACAGATTTAGGTCGGCATGTTTGCGATTGGCATTGTGAATAATGTTTTCTAAACCACCATAAAGCAATGTTTGGCGCATCACATTCAAGTCGCCACTCAATGGATTCAGGAGGTTCACATTGTTGTCCACCGGATATACTTTCGATTCGGCGTAATAGGCTTTTTGTGTAAGAGAATTATTCATAATCTCATTGAAGCCAAGTGCACTTAGTTGTTGAGAAATGAGTGTTTGCAACTCATGCTTGCGGTCTGTATCTGTTTCGTTAGACAGATTCGATTTCAATGAATCGCTTATTTCTATATTGTTGTAGCCATATATGCGCAATATCTCTTCTATTACATCCACATCGCGCAACACATCTACTCTATATGTGGGAACGCTCACGTGAAGTGCTTCTTCTGTTTCGCTATCCACACTGATGTCTAAACTGTTGAGAATGCTCTTAATAGTTTCTGTTGGGATCTCTTTGCCAATAAGAGAATTTACTTTCTTCAAGCTCAGCTCCATTTTGGGCTGAGTTGTTTCCACTGGATATATATCGCGAATGTCTCCTTCAATTGTTCCTCCAGCTATCTCTTGTATCAATAGTGCTGCACGTTTTAGTGCATAGAGCGTGTTGTTTGGGTCAAGACCTCTTTCAAAGCGGAACGAAGAATCTGTGTTGAGCATATGACGGCGTGCAGTTTTTCGCACCCAAGTTGGGTTGAAATAGGCCGATTCTAAAAACACATCTGTCGTGTTTTCTGTTACACCCGCATCCATTCCGCCAAATACGCCCGCAATGCACATACCTTCTTCGGCATTACATATCATCAAATCTCTTTCGTGTAGTTTGCGTTCTTGTTCATCCAGTGTTGTAAACACAGTTTCGTTTGCTACAGTGCGCACTACTACCTTATTTCCTTTTATTCGGCTCACATCAAATGCATGCAAAGGTTGTCCCAGTTCGTGAAGTACAAAGTTGGTAATATCTACCACATTATTGATAGGGCGTATTCCAATAGGCAAAAGTCTGTTCTTCAACCAATCGGGGCTCTCTTCCACTTTCACATTGCGAATGGTGAGGCCAGAGTATCGCGGACACGCTTCTGTGTTTTCCACTTCCACATCTATGCCACCTTCTTCTGTGTCAATTTTGAAGTTCTCAACAGAAGGTTTGTTTAATTTATATGGTATTCCTGCTTGTTCAAGATAGGCTGCCAAATCGCGTGCCACACCAAAATGTGAAGTTGCATCCACACGGTTGGGTGTAATGTCCACTTCCAACACATAGTCGCTCTTCACATTGTAATATTCCTTAGCAGGCATTCCCACTTCGGCACCGTTTGGCAAAACAATAATTCCATCTGAAGCAGTGCCCACACCAATTTCATTCTCAGAACAGATCATACCCAGCGACTCTTCTCCTCTTATTTTGGAGCGCTTTATCTTCAATTCATCATCGCCCATATATAATGTTGCTCCCACTGTGGCTACAACCACCCTTTGGCCTGATGCTATATTGGGTGCACCACAAACAATGTTGAGAGGCTCGCTATCCTCGCCTACATTTACGGTTGTTAAGTGCAAGTGATCTGAATTGGGGTGGGGGATGCATGTCAACACTTCGCCAATAACTAAACCTTCCAAACCACCTTTGATGGTTTGAATTTCGTTTAATCCTTCGGTTTCTAAACCAATAGATGTGAGTGCGTCTGCAGTATCTTGTGGCGAAAGATCGAAATCTAAATAATCTTTCAACCAGTTGTATGAAATATTCATTCTGTGAGTCTATTTTTATTGCTATCGTAATTGTTGGTCTGTTTATATTGGAATTATCTTCCAAAAAAACTCCCCAAAATTACAAAAAAATCAAAGAGATAAGAAATGTAACTGGGTAAAAAGATGTAATTAGTGGGCTAACTGTAATTAATAGTGAGTTAGACTCCCTGAAAGGGCTCTATGAATTTTCATACATTGCTCCAAAGTGTTAGATTCTATTTTTAATTTATAGTTGTTTTGAAAGAAGACTATAGAAATAAATCTCTTTTTATAATGTAAATCCATTTTAAAAGTTGTATGTTTATGAGTTAAATAGCACGTGTGTGTTTGGACTAATATCTGATAAAAATAAAAACTAACTAAATTGCAACATTTTAAAAAGCAAAGTAAAATGACAATGACAAAGAATTTATTGACAATCGCTGTTCTATCAACCCTTCTATTAAGCTCTTGTACGGTAACTCCCAAACAAGAAAATGCTGAAACAGCTTCAAGAGAGGTTGTTGCTGACGATATTGTAACAACTTCGTCAACAGACGAAGATGGACAGAAATTAGAAATCTCATTTAACAACACACACGGTACAGCAACTCTAAATTTTAATGGAGAAACTATAGAGTTGGTTCAGCAAAAAGCTGCATCGGGTATTTGGTACAAAAACGATGAGTATGAGTTGAGAGGGAAAGGAAACGATATAGATTTAACAAAAGACGGTGAGTTGGTTTTCAGCCATAAAGACGAAATTGTAACATCATCGTTGAAAAACAGTGAGGGACATACGCTTGATATGGTGTTTAATAATACAACAAACGAGGCAAAAGTTTATTTAAACGGAGGCGAGCAAATTGACTTGAAGGGGCAGACTCCTGCATCGGGCATTTGGTACAAAAATGATCAGTATGAATTAAGAGGAAAAGGAGATGACGTTGAATTAACTAAAGACGGTAAAGTAATGTTTCAGAACAAGTAAGATAAGAGTGTTTTTCTATTTTGATCAAATTGCATTTTATCAGTTGCTTAACTGAGCTGTAAAACTTGAGGCAGTGCAATTTCTTCATGTTTCTTTAGTAAGCAGTGCGGCAAAGGTTCATTTGATGAACTTTGTTGCACTGCTAGTATAAAGTAGGTGTTTACAATCAAGCTTCACGAGTGTCAATTTGTAAATAATACGTGCCCGGTTTTTATAATTCACTCGAAAAAACGTCGTTTAATAGTTAGAAATCAAATTGTAGGCATACAATCCGACGTTCATCTGTTGAAAACGTAATCTACAGCCGTGGA
>CAYTJC010000059.1:0-8841 GCA_964437875.1 uncultured Dysgonomonadaceae bacterium | reverse complement strand
AGGAATAATATTTTTAAAAAGATATGACTGGGGTATAAACATATACGTAATTAACAATTAATGATACTATTAGAACAATAACACCTATACAACTAACGCTATAACCTCTACAGTTGTTTGCTATATAAGAGGTTTTTTAGTCTGATGAGGATGTTACGCTTCTATTTTGGTTTGCAAAGCTAACAAAAAGAAATGAGAATAGGAGCATCATGGCTGATACAAGGGTCGATGGAGCAAGTCCAATGTCATTAAGTTAAGGGTTAAACATCTGACTAATAAAAAGCCTTTGTTGAAATTGATATTTTCAATTGTTATACAAGACAAAAGTAATCAGCGTAGTATGCATTATTAAGGGGTATGAGTTAGGGCTGAAAGCCCGACATAATTCAGCCCAGGCAGTAGGCCTGGGTATTATTCAGATGCTAAGCAGTGAGGCTTGAAATGCAAATAGCAAAAGTGATTTATTACCTCTGACGGAAAACAGCAGAGATGCGTTATAGAGTTGCTTAACTTAATGACATTGGGTGAAAGTCTCTGCCCCCCGCTGGCGCAAGTCTCTGACTTGTGCCTCCACCTCACAGGCACGGGTCGGAGACGCCGCGCCAGCAAAAGAGATACCGCGCCAGCCAGTTGCAAAAAAGCACGGCACTACTAAAAAGTTTTCCTTGTTAGCTTTATTTTTGCTTTCATCTCTTCATCAGACAATGGTTTGTGTAACTTGTAAGGGTTTTTCACATCTACTTCAACAGGTTCTTTTTCGGAATGAATGATACAATAAGATGAGTGCCTTGAAGTATCTCTGTCACACCCTGGCTCTATACATGTAGAGTTACCCAATAGTGTATCAATAATAGTAGCACATGAGGAGAATGACAAAAGCATAAAAGAAATTGTTGCTATCAAAGCAACTTTCCTCAAAGAGGTTAGATCAAATAATAATGTTTTTTTCATTTACTATTTTTAAAAAATGAAACTATTTTTTTCCACTGATGCAAGTCTCCCCGCTGGCGCAAGTCTCTGACTTGTGCCTCCACCTCACAGGCACGGGTCGGAGACGCCGCGCCAGCAAAGAGATACCGCGCCAGCACCAGTACAATTTAATTAATTCGAGCAAATTGAATACAAACAGGTTTGTCAATCTCAATATCCTGATGGGTGTTGGTGAGCAATCCTGTCTCTTTGTTGATGCTATATACTTGAATCACATTGTCGTCTCGCCCTGCCACTAACAAGAACTTCCCATTGGGAGTAATGGCAAAGTTGCGTGGATGTCTTGCAGTTGGTTGATAACCCACCTTAGTGAGCGTGCCATCTTGTGAGTCAATTGAAAAGATAGCAATTCCATCTTCTTTTAATCTGTTGGAAGCATATAAAAACTTACCATTGGGCGATATATGAATATCGGCACTACCTCTTGCTCCTATTGTGTCGGCAAGTATCGTTTGCTTTTGCTGCAAGTCACCCATATTGTAATCATACACGATTACTTCGCCAGACAATTCGCCCAACAGATAGAAGTACAATCCATTTTGATGAAAATCGAAGTGGCGAGGCCCTGTGCCCGCAGGAGTTGAGAAAACAGCTGTATCACTTTTCAGAAGAGCCGGCTGTCCTTCAAAAACGGAGGTTACAGATCTATATCGGTATATCTTGTCAGTACCTAGGTCTGTCGCAAATAGATACTTACCATCGGGCGAGTAGCGAACACTGTGCAAGTGAGGTTGTCTTTGACGATCGGGATCTTCTCCTTTTCCTTCAAACTCAAACAGATTGGACAATGGGCTCAACGTACCATCACTTTTCACATTAAACTGCGATATGCTACCTCCACCATAGTTGGCAGTAATCAAATTGTTGCCTTGCGGATCTAGTGTAACATAAGCAGGAGAGCTACCATAAGTGAGTTGAGAGTCAATCAGTTTGAGCTGCCCGTTCTCTTTATCGAACGAGAAAGCATGTGCATAACTATCATCTTCTCCATTTTCGCCCACTGAATAAACAAACTGCTGATTAGGACTCACAACTAGATAAGAAGGATTGGCTACTTCCACCCTACTCACAGAGTCAGACTGACCTGTGTCTGTGTCAAACTCATACACATATATTCCTTTGCTACCTTCGCTAGAAGTGTAAGTGCCTACCAGCATATACATTGTGCCCATGTCTGCAATAGAGTCATTGGGGGTATCACTGTCAGATTCTACAGATTTTTTCATGGTGCACGATGTGCCTACAAATGCAATTAATAATAAAAGGGATAGTTTTCTGATCATTGTCTTTTGGTGCTAGTGTTGATTAAGACGCTAAATTAAATATTAATTTCTACTTTAGCAACTTTCGCCCTTATTTGAGGAGGCTGCTTTGATAATAAATTATCCACATTGTACTATTGGCTAAAAACCATGAAACACAGTGCTTAAAAAAAATGATTCAACTAATTTCATTTCACAAAAGAAATATTTAGTTGCGTATGTGGTATAGACTGTGTATTTTTGCACTGTTTTATAATTTTAATCTATAACGAAATCACGTATGCTTAAAAAAATACTATCTATCTCCGGCAAGCCCGGCTTATACAAATTAGTTTCGACAAGTAAAACAATTACTTTAGTAGAATCATTGATTGACCAAAAACGTTTACCTATCTACCCTCAAGAAAAAATTGTATCTTTAGGTGAAATTGCCATTTATACTTCGGACGACGAAATACCCTTGAAAGATGTTTTCGCAAAAATAAAGGAAATTGAAGAAGGTGGAAAAATAGCTGATGACCATAAGAGTAGCAATAAAAAGTTGTTTGCTTATTTTGAAACAGTACTTCCTACCTACGACAAGGAAAAGGTATATGCATCGGATGTGAAGAAAATAATAAACTGGTACAATCTTCTCATCGAAAATGAAATCGATTTTGAAGTAGTAGAGTCTTCAGACAATGGTGAGGCAGAGCAAAGCGAAGACACAAGCAAACCAGACAGTGCTGCTGCAGAAGAAGCAAAGCCATCGGAAGAGTAAAAAAAGGAGACAGATTGAAAGTAGTTGCAAACTATTGCCATCTGCAAGCGAGTGAATGTGCATTATAACTTAATCCAAGTTCTATGTTGAATTGGCGAAATCTTATTACTAGAGGAGTTGCAGGAGTAGTATATATATTTGTTCTACTTTTTGGAATACTATACAACAAGTACTCTTTTGTAATTGTTTTTGGTGCAATTCTTATATTTGCACTCGATGAGTTCTTCCGTTTAATAGAACAAAAGACGCCTCACCTGATAAGTAAGCTGTTCAACATAATTGCAGGTGTACTCATTTTTGCAAGTGCTTATCTCTTTCTCGAAGACAAAAGCATATTGGCTCTACCCATAAGTGCACTGGTCTATTTGCTATCTCTCTTTATATCGGCAATCTTAATTAAGCGACCCGATATATTTAACACAATTATCTATTCCGCTTTTGGGCAACTGTATATAACTTTGCCACTATGCTTGTTACTATTAATATCATATGAATACAAATTAGCTAATGCAGATTACAACTATGCATTTGTATTAGCTATTTTCGTATTCATTTGGGTAAACGATACGTTTGCTTTTCTCACAGGCATCACACTGGGTAAGCACAAACTGCTCGAACGCATATCGCCCAAGAAAACCATTGAAGGCTTTGTTGGTGGTATCTTTTTCACCATGTTGGCAGGCATAGGCTTCTCATTTCTGTTTACAGAATACAACATCTATTTCTGGATTGGCTTTGCTTTGCTAGTTTCAATATTTGCAACAATAGGAGATTTGTTTGAATCGCTTATCAAACGCACCTACAAAGTAAAAGATTCAGGTCACCTTATACCTGGCCATGGAGGTATTTTAGACAGAATAGACAGTCTTTTGTTGGTTATTCCTGTAATCTACGTTTATCTGTTGATAACAAATTCACTAATGTAATCTTATGCTGCGTTTACGGTTGCTTTGCTAGTAAAAGTAATTATGTAAACAGTTATACTCACTCCTCTCTTTATTTATTACTACCTTTGTACATCTTGAGAATTGTATTGACACCTTAATTGATACATATTCTAGGAATAATGTAGATAATGTGATTCGCATTATTAGTGTATCATATAAAAAAAGCAGTAAACATGAGCGAAGAAACATTTGTTTTAGAAAAAAATGATGTAAGGAACCTCATCCGAGACCGAAAGATCATACAACTTCGCGGACATCTGAATGAGATGTACGAAGCAGATATAGCTGAATTAATGGACGACCTAAACGATAAAGTAATGGCTTTATTGTTGTTTAGGATGCTTCCAAAATTGAAAGCTGTTGAAGTTTTCTCCTACTTAAGTATTGAAAATCAACGTGAAATTATAAACGCTATAAGCGAGGACGAGCTGCCCTATTTGGTAGATAATATCTTCTTCGACGATGTCATTGATATGATTGAGGAGATGCCAGCCGAATTTGTGAACAGGGTTTTAATAAACATACCTCCCGAAAAAAGAAAACTAGTCAACCAATTTCTCAACTACCCCGAAGACTCGGCAGGCGGATTGATGACAATTGAGTATGTGAGACTAAACGAGCGCATGACTGTGCAAGAAGCTTTAGATCACGTGCGTGAAACTGGATTAAAAAAAGAGACGGTTTATACTTGTTACATTACCACTATTCATGAGAGATTGATAGGGATAGTATCATTACGCGCATTGGTTACAGAAAGTCCTGAAAAGAGCATTACTGAAATAATGGACAAAGATGTGATAGTGGTAAACACAAACGATGACCAAGAGCTAGTAGCCGAGAAGTTTAAAAGATATGACCTATTGGCCATTCCAGTTGTGGACAATCAGGGAAGGCTAACAGGAATTATTACGGTTGATGATATTCTTGATGTGATGGAGCAGGAAGCAACGGAAGACTTCCATATAATGGCTGCCATGACACCTTCCGAAACTGAATATTTGGGCACAAGTATATTTGTGTTGGCAAAACACAGAATTTTATGGCTGTTGGTGCTCTTAATATCAGCAACATTCACAGGCTCCATCATGAAAAGCTTTACAAACACCCTCGAATCGCTCATACTCTTAGGAATGTTTATTCCCATGCTGATGGACACGGGTGGTAATGCCGGTAGTCAGAGCTCCACATTGATTATTCGTGGTTTGGCAACAGGCGACATAAAACTTTCAGACGCTTTTAAAGTGCTAAGAAAAGAATTTATGATAAGCCTTATTTGTGGAGTTGTGTTATCGGCTGTCAACTTTGGTCGGATACTCATTTTTGAACCCCAAGTTCCTGTATTAGTTGGCCTAACTGTTTCCCTCACCCTAATTACTACTGTGGTAATGGCTAAAGTAATTGGAGGTTTACTACCTATTGCAGCAAAGAAACTGAAACTAGACCCAGCAATTATGGCAGGTCCACTTATTACCACTGTTGTAGATGCTATGAGTTTAATTATTTATTTCAATATAGCACAAGCCATACTACACATTTAATAGGGAAAGCATGCAGGTTGAATATTGTGCAGCCTTGCAAACGCACGATTCACATCGTGTCTGCCCCATGAAATCTATTATTTCTCTGAGGTGGGCTCTAACTCGCTATCGCACGATTCCCATCGTGTGGGGTTGATACCACCCAAAAAATACTTCTAGCCAAGACGCAAAGAAAACAGTTCGCACTCTATCGGAGCTCTGGGTGGTAGGGCCGTTTATTTACTACAAACAGCAAGGCTCCTCCGGAGCTAAATAAAGGCTACAATACACGCTAGCGATGACCTCTACTCCCGAATGAAATTGAAAAACATTTCATGGGTCAGGCCAGTGCTGTTGAAGCACTCCGTTAGGAGTCGAACTGTTTGTAGTAAACATATACCAACACATCTTCAAGCTCCGCTAGGAGCGCCCTGTAGATTCATTATAAGGAGCTAGTTTAATTAAATAGCGCAGTAAAATGTAAAGCAAACACATAATTTTGCATGTGATCCTGTTTTTCACGATTTCCGTTTTTGTGATACTATGCATTGATGCTCAGATGAAACACACCCACAGGGAGCAGTCTTCTGACAGTCAATGTATTGACATTCTCGTTTTTTCAAAGTGACGTGCCTTTTAGATTCCGAACAACTCTCGGATTTTCAATTCCATGTGGAATTTAGATTCCGTGACCTTTACTTTGCCTCATTTCCAACTGCTTTTTTAACAGTTTTGTCTGTTTTAGCCAAAAAGCAACTCCTGAAATGTACAAATGAGCTGTTTTAGTTACCAACTCCAGCACTTTCACCTTGCAGCTGGTTCTTTCATGCTATAAATGAAGTGGCACAATGCTACAAAACCCCCTCAAAAGTGGTGTTTTCTGTTTTTATGTGAGAATGGAGGCTACGGCAACTAAAAAGCAGTTCACTTTGAAAATTCGACAACCACTCGGCAACATTAAATCATTTGGAATTTAGAATCCAAACTACTCTCGGATTTTCAATTCCATGTGGAAATTAGGATCCGAACAACTCTCGGAATCTAAAAAGCAAGTGGAATTTAGAATCCGACAACCTCTTGGAATCTAAAAAGCAGTTCACTTTTTAGCTCTTATCTATGGCAGAATAGCAGTAGCTAAAAAAACAGGTGATAAATAACAAAGCTCCTACCGTGAAAAGAGTAGTTGTTTTGAGAGATAATAATCATTGATATAATGTACAAAGTTCTCTTACGTGAATGATCATTTGAAAATACAGTGGGGTTACGGCTTTTTACGATAGGGTTACGGTCATAGTTACGGTAAATAAGCTTGATAATCAGCTTAGTGAAGGTAGTTGCGGTAAAATCAAACATTGTATTTCTATTCTTATCTATAAGAGCTTATATCTTGTGTGCGTTAATCGGAATTAACCGTAACTACCGTCAAAGCATTGACTGATAGATATATTTACCGTAACTTTTACTGAACTCTACCGTAACTCTACCGTAACTTACCGTCACAAGCATCTAAAAAAGTTACATCTTACCGCTGGCGCAAGTTCAATGTCATTAAGTTAGGCAACTCTATAACGCATCTCTACTGTTATCCTTGAGAGAAAATAAATCACTTTTGCTATTTGGATTTAAGCTTGCTCAAATTCTCTCCATCTTAACTCATGCAAAATGCAATAACCAACTTTGTAACTGGAGCACAGTTTTTGGTTGTCTAAAAAGAAATAGTGCCATTAGTTTAGCACTATCTTTGTTCTTATTGAACATATAGCTATATTTACATTTATTTTATTTTCTACCAACACACTATTCATTTCAAGCACAAGTAATAGATAAACATGATTAAAAAGCTTTTTCTGAAAGATAGATTCATACTCTGGCTAATCCTGATTAATGCAGCAATTCTTTTCTTGGCAGGATATTTTACAACCGATTCTCAACGACTCGCTTTTGTTGTTGCAGACAATCTTCTTACTACACTATTCATAGTTGAGCTTATTGTAAAATTCAATGAGTATGGAATAAAAGGATACTTCAAGTCGGGGTGGAACAGGCTCGATTTTATCCTAATTATTGTATCAGTGCCAGCACTGCTCTCTTTTGTTCTCAACATTGAGATTATAGATGTAAGCTTCTTGCTGGTATTCAGAATATTCCGTGTATTTAAAGCATTCAGATTCTTTAAATTCATTCCCAATGTGGGCGGGCTGATAGCCGATGTGAGAAGGGCATTAGATACCTCCTTGTTTATTTTGATAGGGTTTTTAATCTATATTTTCATTGTTGGCACTTTGTCTTTCTACCTTTTCAATGGTAGTAGCACAGATTTTTTCTCAACTCCCACCCTGTCGCTATACTCTACCTTTAAGATATTTACAGTAGAGGGATGGTACGAAATTCCTGAAGCTATAAGTGTAAATTACTCAACCACGGTGACCTTTTTCACCTACCTCTACTTTATTTTTGTAGTAGTTACGGGAGGTATAATAGGTTTATCGCTGGTCAACTCCATATTTGTTGACTCCATGCTAAAAGACAACACCGATGATATTGAAAAGAAAGTAGATGCCCTGGATACTAAAATAAGCTTATTGCTTCAGAAAATTGATAACTTAGAGCAATCTGAATACAAAAACAAACACGATATAAAAGAATAACACACTATGAGCCTTTTCCAAAACTCAGTTTTAAATAAATACTTAAGAGCATTAGAAACCCAAAAAGTAGAAGAAGCTTACAAAAAGTTTACAGCTCACTTTCACAATCCCATAGTACAAGAGAATATCAAAAACTCTAAAGAAGAGCAATACCAAGAAGGTTTTCTGATAGACCTGTTTGTGAATGTATTGGGCTACATAAAAAATCCAACGCCTGCATTCAATCTCACAACGGAGCTAAGAAACGTGAAAGATGCAAAGAAAACAGATGGGGCTATCATAGATAGAGAGCAAGTGCTGGCAGTGATAGAACTGAAAGGAACAAGCACCACCGATTTAAGCAAAGTAGAAACACAAGCATTTGGATACAAAAACAACCAGCCAGGATGCAATTATGTAATTACCTCTAACTTCGAAAAGATTCGATTTTACATTGACAATGCAGTTGACTTTGAGGAGTTCAATCTCTTTCAAATGACAAAAGAGCGGTTCGATGTTTTTTGGCTTTGCCTCTCTTCAGATTATCTGCTGAAAGATATGCCAAAGAAAATAAAAGACGAATCTCTCACCCAAGAGCAAAACATAACCGAACAACTCTACAAAGACTACTCGGCATTTAGGAATGATATATTTGGTAGCATCCAAACAGCAAACCCCCAGTATGACAAGCTAACCCTATTTAAGAAGACCCAGAAGTTACTAGACCGTTTCTTGTTT
>CAYTJC010000058.1:0-8864 GCA_964437875.1 uncultured Dysgonomonadaceae bacterium | reverse complement strand
AAAACTTGATGGTGACAAGATTTGCAAATGGAATATACGAACCACTTTGGAACAGAAACTACATACAACATGTAGAGGTTACGGCTGCAGAAAGCATTGGTGTGGAAGGTCGTGGTGGTTATTATGACGAAGCGGGAGCGTTGCGCGACATGGTGCAAAATCATCTCATGCAGTTGGTTGCACTCATTGCTATGGAACCTCCCACCAAAATAAATGCAGAGGCTATTAAGTATGAAAAGATGAAAGTTTTTCAGGCTTTGCATCCACTTTCCGAAAAAGATTTGAAAAACAATGTAATACGGGGTCAATACTCTGCAGCAAACATCAGAGGCGAAGCAGCTTTGGGATACAGAGAAGAAAAAAATGTTGCTGAAAAATCACGTACAGAAACATTTTTTGCTATGAAGTTTTTCATAGATAACTGGCGTTGGGCAGGTGTTCCATTCTATATTCGCCATGGAAAAAGATTGCCAACTCGCGTTTCCGAAATTGTTATTCATTTTAAACCCTCGCCTCAACAGCTATTTTGCGACAACGAAGACAATGACAACCAACTAATCCTCCGCATTCAGCCCGACGAAGGTATTTTACTTAAAACAGGTATGAAAATGCCTGGAAATGGCTACGATGTGAAAACGGTGAACATGGACTTCCACTACACCGACCTCGACGACCATTATATACCAGAGGCTTACGAACGGCTAATACTAGACTGCATGGCTGGCGACAGCACTCTTTTTATGGATGGACCGGCATCAGAAGAGACATGGAAGTTTGTACAACCTATTCTTGACTATTGGGAGAAAGACAAAAAAGCTCCCCTCTATGGATATCCAGCAGGATCGTGGGGACCCGAAAAAACAGACAGCCTTATTGAAGGGGAGAGTCAAAAATGGCGCTACCCTTGCAAAAACTTGTCAGACGATGGCATTTATTGTGAATTATAAACTATATTAATTGATATGAAAACAAAAACATTTGATAACCTAAATGAACTGAACGAGGATTTCACCTTGTGGTTAAAAGAACTGTTAGCAGAAAAAGAGACACTGTCAATAGCACTATCTGGTGGCAACACCCCAAAGTCGCTATTCAAGCATTGGGCTACCAATCATGCAGAAGATATTGACTGGAGTAAAATTAAATTCTTTTGGAGTGATGAACGTTGTGTATGGCCCAACGATGATGACAGCAACTACAAAGCTGCCAAAGATAACCTATTTGATCATGTATCTGTACCTACTGAAAACATCTTTAGAATAAGAGGTGAGAATGATCCGTACAAAGAAGCAAGGAGCTATCAAGAGGTGATGCAAGCCGAACTGGAAACTCTAAATGGTGTTCCACAATTTGATATTATCATGTTGGGAATGGGCGAAGACGGACATACAGCATCTATATTTCCACACGAAATGAACCTTTGGGACAGCAGCAATATGTGTGTTGTGGCCACGCATCCCAAAACAAGACAAATGCGTATTAGCCTTTCGGGCCAAACAATTAATGCTGCAAAGAATGTGGTCTTTTTGGTAACAGGTGCACCAAAAGATAAAATTGTGAAAGCTATAATTGAAGACAACGAAAATGCACAAGAAAAATATCCTGCTGCAAAAGTTAACCCCACTTCGGGAAATTTAACGTGGTATTTGGATAGTTATGCTGGAAGATTGTTGAAGGAGAAGAAATAAGAAAAGTCAGTTGCTGTCAAGTATAACACTCACAGCTATTTAATATATATAAAATCCCATCTGCAATAGTGCAAATGGGATTTTTTTATACCACCCTATCAGAAGCAAAGGTGTATGTGATTTCTTTCACCTACATGTATTCAGGAATCTGTTGATATATGTTTTCTCAAACAGTTTGTAGGATTACAAAATGTTTAAAACAGATGAAACTTGCGTCCACAGACTACAAAATGTTTAAAAACACACTGTATTCATTCTATGCCACAAATTCATGCCATTTCTACCTTAAAAATCCATTTCTCATGCATGATTCTATTTTTCATGAGTTGATTTTTCAATCTTAAATGGCTTTTTATTCTTGTATAACAATACTCTTACATTTTTGACCAAATAAGCCCCATTTTCGCGTTTCAAAACATTTTCAAGGCGATGGGTGGGATTTTCATCAGATGAAATTCAAATCCATCGCCGTGGATTTGATTTCCAACTGATTTACGCCGCTTTAGTTAGTGAATTGCAAAAAACAGCGAGCTATTATTTACAAATTGACACTTGAAGAAACGTAATAATAATTTGAGTTCAAATAAAAATCCTCGTAATAAACGAAAACACAAAACTCCAAGATAAGTAGTAAATGAAAAATATGTGACGTGGCTATTTGAAGATGCGTTAAATGTCACTATATTTACAAGCAATTTCTTGAAGAAATGTTGTTTGATTTTCGGATTATCTCACCAAAACTTATACTTCAAGACTGAATCTGGTGAAGAATCAGAAATTTTGGGGAGTGGCATGTCAACTCCAGCAATGAAGCTTATTGGCCAATTTCGATAGTTTGATAAATGAGGGAAATTGGGACAAGATTGAATTGCAATCAGAAAAGAAAAATAAAATACTGAATAACTGATAGTTCTGTACGTTGAGAGCTATTCACTTTTTACGTATTGCGGTAGAAATGCGAAGCTCCTCACTTTAGAAAAAAAGAAAGCGCAAATACAATTTTGGAACCTTTCTTTCAATCATTTGTTTAACCATGCATAAAAATAACAAACACAAAAAAACATGCAATTGAAAAGACTTTTCAACCTCTTCATTCTCTTATCAACATTTGGCTCTACATTTGCACAGATAAGCAATGCAGTGGTTTCGGGCGTAGTACGTCACGAACAAACAAAAGAGTTACTACCCTATGTAAATATAGTAGTTACTGATAGTGACGATTCGTTTCTGACAGGAACCATTACCAACGAAAAAGGGATTTTCACCCTTGAAGGTCTCAAAACGGGCGACTACTTAGCTAAAGTGTCCTTTATGGGTTTTTCCGAGGAAGTTGTGCCCTTCCATGTTGGTAGGTTGAATAACTTCCTCGATTTAGGAACTATCTCTTTGGTAGAATCTGCCACGCAGCTAGAGGACCTTACCGTTACGGCTACAAGAATGGAAGTTTCAGCAGCAATGGATAAGAAAACATTTGCAATTGAAGATAATCTTAGCCAACAAGGAGGTTCGGTTTTACAAGTAATGCAAAACTTGCCGGGCGTTACCATCGATAGAGATGGCAAAGTATTCCTTCGTGGTAGCGATAAAGTAACCATTCTAATTGACGGAAAGCAAACTGCCATAACTGGAATGGGCTCTCAGTCGGGTCTCGATAACATTCCCGCTTCTGCCATTGGCTCGGTAGAGATTATAAACAACCCTTCAGCAAAATACGATGCTAGCGGTATGGCTGGTATCATTAATATTGTGTTCAAAAAAGACCAAGAATTTGGATGGAACGGTAAAGCTGGTATTACTCTTGGAGTTGGGGCATTGGCAGAAAAAGAACCTAACGTAGCTGGTATTCGCAAGCAGTATAGCTTTACCCCTAAGGTGAATCCTTCGTTTTCGGCCAACTATAAGCAAGAGAAAACAAACGTGTTTGTACAGGCAGATTTACTCTATCACAAGCAGATGATGAAGAATGAGTTCACAGAGCGCAAGTACGACAATGGTGATATAGTGCATCAACAATTTCTTGAAAACAGAAAGCAACCTATATATAATATCAAAGCCGGGATAGATTACAACCCAAATAAGAGAAATACATTTACTTTCTCAACCCTGTTTAACTACAGAGAATATACCGACCTAGGAGATATACCCTACGATAATGAGAATGGAGACAGACTCCGACTATGGCAATATTATGAAAACGAGGTAAATCAAACCTTGTTTGCTACCGTTACACACAAACACTCGTTCATGCAACCAGGGCATAGCCTCACATCATCATTCAACTATTCGTTCCGTCGCAAGGATGAGGTTTTCAACTTCACCAACGAATTGTATAATCCTGCTAAAACAGGAACAGATACTACAGGCTTAATAGCTGATGAGCACATTTTTGACCTCACGGTCGATTATTCGAAACCATTAAAAACTGGCCGACTTGAGCTAGGAACAAAACAACGTGCACGAAATTTCCCTAATGACATTTACTTTAAACCTGGTAATAATTCAATACTTGACCCAGGCCTCGCAGGAAGCGCAGAGTATAGAGAGTGGCTTTCGGCAGTTTATGGAACATATATTTACGAACACAAAAAGTTTGAGCTTGAGGCAGGTCTTAGGGTGGAGTATGCCAATGTTGACTATATAGTTGACCCCAATCATAGTGTTTACGAAAGCACAGGATTTGATTATATAGACCCATTCCCCAATGTGAGAGCTACTTGGCTAATTAGCGATAAGAGTAGAATATCGGTATTTTACAACAGACGTGTAGATAGACCAGAAGAGAAGCAATTGAGAACTTTTCCATCCTATGCAAGCCCCGAAATTCTCGCAATGGGTAATCCCAACCTTCAACCACAGTTTACACAATCGGTTGAAGTAGGTTTTAGACAGTCGTGGGAGGGTGGATATCTCTACAGTGCTGCCTATCATAGAATGTCGACAGATATTCTAACTAAGATTATTACCGAAGTACCTTCTTCCAACCTATTGGCTGAGGTTTATCAAAATGCTGATAAAGGACAAAACACAGGGCTAGAACTTGTATTTAATCAAGAGTTAGGAAGTAAAGTAAGGCTCAACGCCAATGGCAATATTTACAGGAATAAAATTGGTGCTTTTTCTATTGTTAATGCTTATCCAAGCAACATTACTTATGAAGGGAAGAAACAGTCTATTGTTGCGGGTAATGCTAAGCTTAACATTATTGCTAATATCCTAAAAGACACCGAGCTTCAGATAACAGGTATTTACCTTGCCCCAGATATTATTCCACAGGGAAAAATCCTTGCCCGTTACTCTGTTGATGCAGGATTAACTAGAAAGATACAGAATGGGAAAGGGGAAATATTTATAAACGCAAGCGATATCTTAAATACACTTGTAATGCGCTATGAGATTGAAGGTACAACTTTTAACTTGAAGTCTGATGATTATTATGAAACTCAGGTGGTGCGTGTTGGGTATCAGTATAGGTTTTAGGGGGGAGTCGTGACAGAATTTACAATCTAAATTAACAGGACAGTCTTTAAAAACCAGCTACTGTAGTGGGTGCAACACAATCCAATTGCACGAAAAACAAATTTGGACCTCAAATAAAAAACCTGTCTTCTATTATACGTGGATTCAAAATAGGTGTTACAAGTTCTGCACGAAAAACTAACAAAGGATTTGCATGGCAAACACGCTATCATGATCACATTATTCGCACCGATAAATCATACAATATTATAGCTGAATATATTGTTGAAAATCCCTTAAATTGGGAGAAAGACAAATTCTATGTGAATAAATCCTACAAATAATACATCAATAATTGAAATAGACAGTAGGGTTGTTAAAGACGCAAAGCATTGCGTCTCTACAATGTGTGTCACACAGTCCGCATTCTCTCTACGCCGTCCTCACCCTATAATGACAACTTATCTTCCCCTTCACCATATTATTCAACTTGGCTTTTATCAAGCGTTTGCGAATGGCAGAGATATGATCTGTAAATAAAATTCCATCAATGTGGTCATACTCGTGTTGGATAACGCGGGCTGTGAAACCAGTGTAGGTTTCGGTGTGTGGCTCCAGGTTCTCGTCGAGGTATTCAATTTCAATTTGATCTGCACGTGGCACATTCTCATGAACTGCAGGAATGCTCAAACAACCCTCTTCTGTAGATATTATATCGCCAGTGCGACTGGTGATGCGAGCATTGATAAAAGCTTTTTTCAATCCTTTATACTCTGGACTCTCTTCATCGGCTAGTGGCGAAAGATCAATTACAAAAATACGATCTTCTAAGCCTACTTGTGGGCCTGCAAGTCCAACACCATCTGCATTGTACATAGTTTCGTACATGTTGTCTATCAACTCTTTTAGGTTGGGGTAAGAAGAGTCGATATCTTTTGTTACTTTCCTCAATACGGGATGCCCGTATATGTATATTGGTAAAATCATAATATAATAATAGTTTTGTTTTCGCTTTTGTTCTGTGTAGGGCTAAGATAAATTCATACGTCGTCCTTCCATATATCCTTGCAGTATGATGGTAGCGCTTATCTCATCGACTAATGCTTTGTTCTGACGCTGTTTTTTCTTTACTCCTCCATCAATCATGGTTTGATGAGCCATTTGTGAAGTAAAACGCTCATCGAAATACTCAACTGGAATAGCAGGAATTTCCTTTTGGAGCTTTTTTACAAATGGCTTAATATATTGCATACTTTCTGACTCTTCGTAATTCATTTGGCGAGGTAGCCCAATGATGATGAGTTCTACAGACTCTTTGGCTACATAATCTTTCAGAAAATTGATTAGGGTGTGCGATGGCACAGTTGTGAGACCATTAGCTATAATTTGCAGCGTATCGCTCACAGCAATTCCTGAGCGTTTTCTTCCATAATCTATTGCTAACAATCGAGCCATAATTATTAATATTTTATATCGAAAGTTTTGCGTTTCAACTCGAAATCTTTTCCTAGATATTTCTCACGCACCACTTCGTTGGCCGCTAACTCATGCGCAGTGCCTTGAAATAAAACCTTTCCTTCGAAAAGCAAGTAAGCCCTATCCGTAATACTCAATGTTTCGTTTACATTGTGGTCGGTAATCAAAATACCAATGTTACGGTATTTCAATTGTGCCACAATAGACTGTATGTCTTGTACTGCAATGGGGTCAACCCCTGCAAAGGGCTCATCCAACATAATAAACTTTGGGTCGATGGCCAAACAGCGGGCAATTTCGGCACGTCGTCTCTCACCACCAGATAATTGATCTCCCAAGTTTTTACGCACTTTGTGCAGTCCAAATTCGTCAATGAGACTCTCCATCTTTTCATGTTGCTCATCCCTGTTTTTAGAAGTCATTTCTAACACAGAGAGAATATTATCTTCTACCGACATTTTACGAAATATGGAAGCCTCTTGTGCTAAATAACCAATGCCATATTGTGCACGCTTATATACCGGAAACTTGGTAATATTTTGATTACCAAGAAAGATTTGGCCTTCATTGGGCACTACCAATCCAACAGCCATATAAAACGTAGTTGTTTTCCCAGCACCATTAGGCCCTAGCAAACCCACAATCTCGCCTTGTTTCACATCTATTGAAACATGGCTTACTACAGTACGTTTGCCATACTTCTTCACCAAATTCTCGGTGCGAAGCACCAAGTGTTCCTGCATTTTTGGAGCCTCAGCAGTCACATAATCTGTTGACGCTGTATTACCAGTATCTATATCGTTATTTAATTGTTCGTTGTCCATCTGTTTCCAATATTTATGCAAAGATACAAAATCTAAAAGAATAGCATGTTATTTCATGCTTAGAACTTCTATAGAAATAACAATGAATGTTATTCGCTAATAATCACCTCGGCCGATTTCACCTCGCCACTTATGGGCGGATTGTTTTTTGCCAACCGCACTTCCAAAGATGTAATTTGTGGAAACACACCACGAATAGACTGATAGATACGCATTGCCACGTGCTCCAACAGCTTTGAGGGTTGCATCATTTCTGTGTTCACCAAATCGTACACAAGGGCATAGTTAATAGTGTCTTCCACATTGTCTGTTTCGCAAGCACGCAACAAATCTGCCGTCATGCAAATATTCACCACATAATTGTTGCCCACTTTTGTCTCCTGTGCTAACACTCCATGATAGGCATAAAATTGCATCTCGTTGAGTTTAATACTTATATTCATTGTCTGTTTGTTTGTTATTCAGGGTTCAAAAGTAGCTATAATAAATTATTATTGTGGTAAAACTTACCCATCAAAAGAGTTTGATTCTTGTATTTGCACCAATACTATAAATAAGAAAGTTTGTCCATTGAATTAAAGAGTCAAATCACCTCGTCTGTAACAATTGATGTAAAATGACAGACAAACTATTTTATAAAAAAAGCTAACTGTATTTATATTTTCTCAGGAAATGACTGCAAAAGATAACATTGGTAATGAACCTGATTTCCAAAGCAACTACAATAATTTGAGTTTATCATTGGATGTAGGGTTTGTATTTTAGTAATGAGTTTTTTTAATATTATTCCGACACACACATTAGAAATCGCCGTGTTTAATATGGAATTGTAACCTCTTAATAAAAATATTTTATATCAAGTTCTCTTTCATTATCCTCAGAGGATCTGATATAATAGGTTAGAATCGTTCTAAAATAGTGTGCATCGGATGGTATATCATGGTGTTCTAAATAAAACCTTTTCCATTAATCCCCACCATTTATATACCACTCCTATAGCGCCACACAAAAAAAAACCGAGAGGTTGCACCGACTTCCTCTGCTGACAGTAACAAAAACCCCTCATTTGCGCCATCTGGTTCAGTAGATGCTCTCACAAAGCAATTGGTTGCACCATCTGTCCTTCCAGACACAAGCAGAAAGCAATTGGTTGCACCATCCGTCCTTGCAGATACAAGCAGAAACCAGAAGGTTGCACCATCTACTATAGCGGACAAGAGCAGGAACTGGTGGGTTGCACCATCCGCCGGTTCAGTTGGTAGCTCCGAGCGGTCGTTTGTGCTTTCTCACCCGCCGGTTATAACAACCGTTAGCATTTTTGCGCTTTCTCATCCGCCGTTTATAACAACCGTTGGCAATCTTTCACTTTCTCATCCGCCGGTTATAACAACCGTTGGCAATCTTTCACTTTCTCATCCGC
>CAYTJC010000057.1:8676-8929 GCA_964437875.1 uncultured Dysgonomonadaceae bacterium | reverse complement strand
GAAACAGTTGGCTAAGTTTCTCGACTTCGATAGCGACTCTCTCAATGCAGCAGAGCTGGTAAACAACTACGACTGGATGAAGGAGTTTACATTTCTCGATTTCATCAGAGACATTGGTAAGCACCTCACCGTAAACTATATGATGGCTAAGGATTCTGTGAAGAAAAGATTGAGTTCCGAATCAAAAGAGGGAATGTCTTTCACAGAGTTTTCATACCAACTATTGCAAGGATACGACTTTTTGCATCTCTAC
>CAYTJC010000057.1:0-8666 GCA_964437875.1 uncultured Dysgonomonadaceae bacterium | reverse complement strand
AGGTTCTGAATTGATAAGAAGAACAGTTGGTGGCGAAGCTTTTGCATTGGTTTGCCCATTGATAACAAGGGCCGATGGAGGAAAGTTTGGTAAAACAGAATCTGGCAATATATGGCTCGATAGTCGCTACACAACGCCCTACCAGTTCTATCAGTTTTGGCTCAATGTAAGCGATGATGATGCAGTGAAATACATCAAAATCTTTACAGACCTTTCCAAAGAAGAAATAAATGCATTAGTAACCGAGCAAGAGAAAGCTCCACACTTGCGCTCATTGCAAAAAAGACTGGCCGAGGAGGTAACAACTATGGTTCACTCTCGCAAGGAGCTTGAAGCAGCTATTGAGGCTTCTGGCATTCTGTTTGGCAACGCAACTGCCGATGCATTGAGAAAGATTGACGAAGTAACCCTATTGCAAATTTTTGAAGGCGTTCCACAGTTCACTGTTTCTAAAGAAAAACTCTCGCAAGGCGTTAAGGCGGTTGATTTATTTACTGAAGATGCACAAGTTTTCCCTTCAAAAGGCGAAATGCGTAAATTAGTGCAGTCCGGAGGGGTAATGATCAACAAAGAAAAGCTAAATTCTTTTGATGAGATTATTGATAGCAATTCTCTGATATCCAATAAGTACATACTTGCACAAAGAGGAAAGAAAAATTACTTCCTACTAATTGTTGAATAATACTGTGCGAAATATTTGCACAGTTGAAAAGGAAGTTATATTTTTGCACTGCTTTTCACGAAGCACTTAAGGATTGTCCCATGGTGTAATGGTAGCACATCTGATTTTGGTTCAGTCAGTCCAGGTTCGAATCCTAGTGGGACAACAATTCTAAAAACAAAAACCGTTTATATCTTTAATGATGTAAACGGTTTTTTTATTGGGGCAGGGTGTGATTGAATGTTTCTCTTCTTTGGGTCTTTGTTTGGGATCACCAGTAAAAGTATGTGTTTGCTTTACCTTTTAATGTGTAGTGTAGAAATTTCTTCTTTTAGATTGGACAATTTACAGGTCGCATCTACGATGCTTTAAGGGGCTTGTGAGAATACGTTTACTACAGACAGTGCTACATCTACGATGTGCTATTTTACCAGTGTATTTGAATAACTGCTCATTATTGCTTCTGAAGAAAAAAATCATGTCATGGTCTATCTGATGTTTACGCCTTAGCTTCGTAGAAGCCTTACTGTTTGTAGTATATCTTGTAAATCACTACCCATAGCTTCGTAGAAGTGGCCTGTTATGTCGATGTTTAATAAATGAAATAATCAAAACACATAGCTTTGCAGGTGATCCTTTGTTTGTACAATCTATTGCTTTATTGAGGTCAAAACATTTTGTAGGGATACAAAATGTTGCAAACAGATGAAACTTGCATCCACGGCCTACAAAATGTTTGAAAACACATTATTCTCTTTTTTGTTGCCCATTTATTGGGAATTCATGCCATATAAACCCAATTCCCATCCTAAGATTTTCTATTCATCAGTCTATTCTTGAATCTTAGGTTGGCTTTTCTTCATTCATATCTTATATTTTCAATAATAGCCATTAAAATGAGCAGTTTTAGCGATTCAAAACATTTCTACGGCTGTAGATTGCGTTTTCAACAGATGACCGCCCAATTGTAGGCCTACAATTTGATTTCTACCTGTTTTCTGGCATATTTTTAATTGAATTGTGAAAAATAAAGGCCTGTTATTTTCAAATTGACATTACATGGAAATATAATTTGAACCATACATAGCGAGATAAGTCTTTTTATCAACTGCACACCTAAATTAAAACTCGTAAGAGTGTTAAAGTACACATCTTTGCAGTAGAAGCTGGTATATGGCTCAAAGTTGAGAGTTGCGATTGTCAATGCTATAAGCTCGGAGTGCAGTGCAGGTGACTTATCTGCCTCTGTTGGGCGAAAGAGTGAGGCATGATTGTGAGAAGTGTACATTGTTCAAAACACCGCCAATGCGACGCTCTAAAGCCTTATAGAAAAGAGAAGCCCCTCATGGACTGAAGGGCTTCTGTAATTTCATTGTATATTGAATCAACACTGAATACTCAAATCAATCTTTCAACGAGTGGCTAAAACCTCTCTAATGGCACTTGCCACCAAAGGAATACCATTGTTTATTTTATCGATAGAAGTGTTGCAATAAGAGAGCCGCATGAAATTATTTGTTTCTCCATGTGGGTCAAATGTTTTGCCTGAAACAAACACTACTCCTTTGTCAATGGCTATTTTAAGAATATCGGTAGAGTCGATGTCCTTTGGTAGTTGAAGCCAAATATAGAACCCTCCGCGTGGAGCAGTGAAAGTAACTTCACTCGGTAGGTGTTGGTTTAGTCCATCAATCATTGCCTCGGCACGTTTCTTATATTCAACCCTCACCTTTTCGATGTATTTGTCTGCTACACCAGCCTGAAGAAACTTATTGGCAATTACCTGGGTGAAACTTGGCGAGCAAGCATCAACGGTCTGTTTTATCAATTCGCATTTCTCATAAATGGCATTGGGCACAAGCATCCAGCCTAAACGCAAGCCTGGGCCAATTATTTTTGAAAAAGACCCTGTATAGCATACATCAATCCCTGTTGGGTTTATCTCTTTAATAGATTTCAGGTCTTCTTTGTCATCTTCACTGAAATATAGATCGCTATACACATCATCTTCAATAATAGGAATACCAGCACCATCAAGTAGTTCAATCAATCTCTGTTTCGTCTCGGCTGTATATAGTGTGCCTGCAGGATTATGAAAATTAGGAGTGAGGTAGATAAATTTTGGTTTTTGTTTTAGGCTTTTCAGTGTTACTTCAAGTTGGTCTATATCAATTCCAGTATCTGTGAGCGGAACGCTCACAATATTTGCTTCGTAAGAATTGAACGCCGAGATAGCTCCAATGAAACAAGGGTTTTCAACAATAATTGTGTCTCCAGGATTGATAAAAACTTTGGCCAATATATTAATAGCCTGCAAGGATCCTGTAGTGATGAGAATTTTATTTTCGGCCACTGGCAAACCTTTGTTTTCAAGAAACACTGTTAAGGACTCAATCAACTGGGGCAGACCACAAGTAGGGCCATATTGCATGGCAATTTTCTTCTCCTGTGAGCTTAGGTTGTTATATATTGTATCTATCTCATTTAGTGGAAACAAATCGTTGTCAGGCATTCCTCCAGAAAATAAAATCATATCTGGTTTGTTGGCAAGACTCATTAAGTCCCGTATTTCTGAAGATCGCAAGTTTTTTACAGCGTTCGAAAAAGTAGGCATTTATATTGAAATTTTAGTAAGTTTTTATCTTGTAGGCAGTAAAATACTGCATCATTGTTTTACAGATTCATTTGTGAGTTAGATCTTATAGATGTCGCTCACCTTCAAAAGATCCATTTCGTTCTCTTGCAATACCCTAATCACATCTTCGTTTGACGATGATCTAATAATTACAGAAGCTGAGTTGTTGATGGCAAAAGCATACATATAATCAATGGTGATATCATTGGCTGATAATATTTTTAATGCTTTATAGAGAGCTCCTGATTCATGCGGAACAATCATCCCTACAACATCGGTGATATTGACCGAGAAACGGTTGTCCTTTAAAACTTTAAGAGCTACCTCTGGGTTGTCAACAATAAATCTGGCAATACCATAATCGGCTGCGTCTGCTATGTTGAAGGCCGATATGTTGATGTTGCTTTCAGCAAGTATTTTAGTCATTTCTGTTAACCTGCCCACTTTGTCTTCAAGAAATACGGATAATTGTTTTATAATCATGACAAATAGTTTTTTTTATTTAGTGTGTGTCTCTCTCTTTATATACTTCTAACATTTTGCTCGTTTATCAATCACTCTTTTGGCCTTGCCCTCAAAGCGCTCAATAGTATGCGGTTCTACCAAGTTTATTTTGGCATTTATCCCAATCAAACTGGCTATATTTTGATGAATGCGTTTCTTTAGGTTCTCTATTGCTTTTATCTCATCAGACCAGAAATCATCGTTTATCTCCACATTCACAGAGAGCGTGTCTGTGTTGTTTAGACGATCTACCACCAGTTGATAATGAGGAGTTGTTTCGCTCATCTCTAACAATACAGCTTCAATTTGAGAAGGAAACACGTTCACACCACGAATAATTAGCATGTCGTCACTTCTGCCCACACATTTATCCATTCTCACCAATGTTCTGCCACAATGGCATTTATCAGCATGCAGTCTTGTTAGGTCGCGTGTTCGATACCTAAGTAGCGGTATAGCCTCTTTGTTGATGGTTGTAAATACCAACTCTCCCAATTCTCCATAAGGCAATACTTCTAACGTATCAGGATTAATGATTTCAGGAATAAAGTGATCTTCAAAAACATGCATCCCATTTTGACATTTACACTCCATAGATACACCAGGACCAATAATTTCGCTCAATCCATATATATCATACGCTTTTATATCCAATAGAGATTCTATTTGTTTGCGCAGTCCATTGCTCCATGGTTCTGCACCACAAATAGCAGCTTTGAGTTTAATTTTATCGGCACTTATACCAGCTTTCTGAATACTTTCGCCCAAAAAGGCAGCATAAGATGGAGTGCAGGCAAGAGCAGTTGCTCCAAAATCTACCATTATCTGCATCTGTTTTTTGGTATTTCCCCCAGAAATAGGAATTACAGCAGCTCCTACTTTCTCAGCCCCATAGTGCACTCCCAATCCTCCTGTAAACAATCCATATCCATAAGCCACCTGAATAATATCTGTTTTGCCAATGCCAGCCATGGTAAGCGAGCGTGCCACTACTTCGCTCCATGTCTGTAAATCCTTGCGGGTATAGCCAATTACGGTGGGTTTTCCTGTAGTGCCACTTGAAGCATGCAGCCGCACAATCTCGCTTTGTGGCACTGTAAAGAGGCCAAAGGGATAGTTGCTTCTCATGTCCTCTTTGGTAGTAAATGGAAGGTCTTTCAGTTGGTCCACCGATTTTATATCGCCAGGCTCAATGCCTTTCTCTTGTAGCTTGTTTCTATAAAATGGCACGTTGTAGTAAATACGTTCCACCATTTGCACCAATCGTTCGTTCTGAATCAGTCTGAGCTTCTCTCTGTCAGCTGTTTCTATGTACTCGTTCCAGATCATTAATCAATAATTTATGAAGATTTCTTTTTATTGCCCATCTATTTATCTATGCTATAACTCCACAGCCAATGCTTCGCCCAAGTCAAACGCTTTCAGGTTAAGAGCAATAATATCTTTCCCTTTGTCAGCAAACAACTCTTTCAGGCTTTTTTGGAACTGCTTTTTGTCAATTCCAATAAATTTAGAAGCCAGCCCCACCAACACCACATTTTCAGCTTTAGCACTACCTGCCTCTATGGCTGTTTTACGAGCATCAACAAAGATATGTTTAAAACCACTGTTCTTAATTTTCTCTTTTATTAGCTCCTCCTCAGGATAATCAGCAATGTTTTGCACAGTTTCTGTAGCTGTAATAATGATGCCATCATCATCAAGATAGGGAATGTAGCGCAAAGCTTCCATCAACTCCAAGGAGAGTATAAGATCAGCTTTCCCTTTGGGTATCAAGTCTGAATAGATTTCTTTGTTAGAAATACGCAGATGCGACTGCACAGCTCCACCACGTTGGCTCATACCGTGTACTTCGGCCTGTTTTATGAGCAAGCCAGACTGCATGGCAGCGTGATCTATGATGGCTGCCAGGGTGAGCACACCTTGTCCGCCAACCCCTGCTAAAATTACATTTTTATGCATTGTTTGATTTCTTTTTTTTACGTTTCAATGTTTGAACACACTCACGTGTTGCCAAAATAACCGATACTCCTTGGTGTTCAAATTCGGCTTTGAGCACATTTATATTTTCCTCCAAGTTTCTCTTGAGAGGAATAATTGTTTTGATATGCTCTTCGGAAACTCCTACTCCCAGGCATATTTTATGCAAACGGCCTGTTGCCGATGACTCTTGCCCCCCAGTCATTGCTGTGGTGTAATTGTCAGATATTATAATAGTTACAGCCGAATTGCTGTTTACTGCATCAAGCAACCCTGTTATACCCGAATGGGTAAAGGTAGAATCGCCTATCACTCCTATAGCAGGATGCAAACCCGCTTCGGCAGCACCTATAGCCATGGTTACAGAGGCTCCCATATTCACACAGGTGTTAATGGCATTGAAGGGTGGCAAAGCTCCCAAGGTATAACAACCAATATCAGAAAACACATGCTGGTGTTCGTAGTCAAGCAAAGCTTTGTTGAGTCTGGGTGGGCGACCAGGAATGTCTTGCACACTTTGTTTTTCCGTAGAGCTCTTTATTCCCAATGCTTCAGCAATAGCATCTGGCGATAACTCTCCTTCGCGGGGCAGTGTATTGTCCATTCTGCCCTCTATTTTAGTGTTGTCAAAGTATCCCCTCAGTAGTTCTTCGTATATAGGGTAGCCCTCTTCTGCAATTAGAATGGAGTCGTAGCTATTGAAAAAGTCTTTAATCAATTTATTGGGGAGAGGATATTGCGATATTTTTAGAACTGGAATATGTAGATCGTGCTCTCTTATGATTTCCATTACATAGTTATAGGCAAGTCCAAATGCAATAATCCCTTTGTTGCCTTTGCCCTCAACAACTCTGTTCAGTGGCGAAGCCTCTGAATATTCAACCAAATCTTTCTGTATGTCAAGCAAGTTTGCATACTGCTTGCGTGCATTAGCAGGCAAAAGTATCCACTTGTTTTTATCAGTTTCGGGGTTCAACTCATTTTGTGTAACTGCCTCTTTGCGTTCCACAATGGCTCGTGAATGAGAAAGCCGTGTAGTTATTCTTACTATCACGGGCAGTTTCACATGTTCTGAAAATGCAAATGCATCACGCACACAGTTGTATGTCTCTTGCTGGTTGGAGGGTTCAAGGAGTGGCAAGTAGGCAAATCTACCATAAACCCGAGTATCTTGTTCATTCTGCGATGAGTGCATCGATGGATCGTCGGCTACTACAATAACCAACCCACCGTGAATACCCGTTATGGCTGAGTTCATAAAGGCATCTGCAGCTACATTCAGCCCCACATGCTTCATGCACACCAGGCTTCGTTTTCCTGCATAAGACATTCCTAAAGCCGATTCATAGGCAGTCTTCTCATTTGTTGACCAGTTGGAGAAAACTTTATTACTTTGAGCATCAGGGCTTTTTTGGATGTACTCTGTTATCTCTGTAGATGGTGTGCCTGGATAGGCATATACACCCGAAATTCCTTCATCAAGAGCAGCCATTGCAATAGCCTCTGCACCTAAAACTAATTGTTTCTCCATAAAATAAATTCTCTCCTAAGTTATTAATTGTCCAATATGTGTCCAATATGTGTTCAATATGTGTGTGTCAGTTTTTGTGTTAACAGCACGTTGTATCACCTGCAGGCAAAAGGTATATATTAGTGATTTTTAAAAATCAAAAAGCGTACATTTTATCTCTAAGATTAGAAATAAAGTACACCTTTCCTGCATTGGGTCAAAGTAAATTGCACCCTTTTTTGTTGCATCTGTTAATCAATAACAAAGGTAACGATATGTTTTAAACAAACAATATTTATTTAAATAATGTCATCAATTATAAGCATATGCTATGCATCTGGTTGCAATCTGAAACTAATAATGTCTTATTTGTTATTTACTCCCATAGCAATAACTGGAGGGTATGACCAGAAAACATAGAATATGCAGTCACTAAAGCCGAAAGTTCGCAGCTACTCACTTTTAATTTCTCGCTTCTCTTTTGCCCTATTATCCTCTCATCCCTTGACGCTTCACTTGTCACATATCTGCAACTTCTCACTCAAACCTGAAAAAGAAAAACACCACAGCAGCCCATTCTTTCTTAACTCCCTTTGCATACCCAATTATTGTATAGTTTTTGTTTTGAACAGCGCCATTATCCTTTATATACCCCAAAGTGCTGTAGCTACTGTTTTGAACAGTACCATCCTTTTTCACGTAACCCACCGTTCTGTATCTTTTGTCCTGAATAGTACCGTTGCTCTTTATATAGCCAATAGTAGAGTAGCTCTTATTTTGAATGGTGCCATTACTCTTTATATACCCTACCGTTGCATAGCTTCTGTTCTGAATAGCCCATCTGCTTTTATATAACCAGTAGTCCCATAGTTGCTCGACTGTATTGTTTGAGCAGGGGTAAAAACTGTTAGCAAGAGTAGAATTATCAGGGTAATTATTTTCCTCATTATTATTCTAATTAAATTGGGACTGCAGTCCAAATTGTTTTATTACCTCTATTTCATATTCACATCATGAATTTGAAAGAATAATTTAGAGTCGTCCTTTCTGCTGAATTTCTATATTTCAGGACCTATTTTATAACTTTAAAATAAACTCGCTCCGTTTTACGAGGCCAGTGGTTGTTTTTAGTGTCTATATCAGTTGTTTCTAAGTATGGATCGAGGGTTATGTTTTTTACCTCTTTGGTATATTTGAATATTTTGCTTACCTCTTTATGATTTTTCATCCAAATTTCCACAGGAATGCGCTGTGTGTCTTTCAAGCCATCTTCAAATTCAAATTGAACAATGAGTGGCATAAGCATTCCTCCCAGAGCAGAGAAAGTAACCTCATAGAGCTTCTGTAAGCATCCCAATTTAGCCGTCTTGGTAGTA
>CAYTJC010000056.1:0-8935 GCA_964437875.1 uncultured Dysgonomonadaceae bacterium | reverse complement strand
CATAATCTTGTAAAAAATCAAGACGGAAAAATTTGCGAGCTACATCAATCATAAACCCGCGTCGTGCATATTTCGGATAGTCTCTAATCATCCCTTTTGGTATTTCTGTACCATATCTATTCACAAGTTGCAAGATGGTTCTTGTACCCATAAATATACCTTCTGCAGTATTGGCTTTTAAGGTAATGTTCTTATCGATGATTATACGGTAGCCTTCATCTCCAAGTGCTAAGTCGTCGCTGTCTAACGTCAGGAATATGTTTGATTTGCTACTTCCTGATTTTATTTTGTAGTCTCTGCCTTCAAAGAAGCTTAAATCTTCTTTAAATATTTCGGCTCCTTGCTGTAATGTTTTGTAGTGTTTTTTAGAGATTCCAATTGTTCCCGATTTGGGCAAAGTAATACTGCCCTGTGCTCCTTTCCACTCACGAAGTGAAGGAATAATTTCGGGACAAGAATTATCAATTTCATTTTGATAAAACTCTCCAGGAACTGTAACCAAAATATTGGGAACATCCGTCTCTTCTTTTGTTGCTGTATCTGTCAGCTTAAAATATAAACTCACATCAGCCTCTACCATTGGTTTTGTAATATTACCCTTATTGTCAATTACTTGTTTACGGTCCGATCCTATTAATTCAATTGTATATCCCTCTGGCGCTTGTGGATACTTAATAGTTTTATCGTTTGCTCCTACTTTTAATACGGTGCTCATTGAAGCTGCAGCTTTTTCGAGTTGCGACAATTCTTTTTCTGCTTCTTGTGCGAAAGTATGCATTGAAGAGAAAGAGAGCCAAAGCAGCATTGATAACAACAATGACTTGTTGGCTAACGCCGATTTAAAAACAAAATTTAGTTTAAATGTGTGCTTCATCAAATTAATTTTAAAATATTTTATTTCCTAGCTTCATTACCGTTATCTTATTAGATACAGATTTGTTTCAGCTATTTATTTATGTGTTGATTACAGATTTGATCAACTATACAAAGATAAGTAAAAATATCTTGCAATCAAACTATTATAAAGATGTCAGGAAATTGTATTTAAGACATATCCTGATGTTGCAGACATCTAGGGTTTTGTGAAAAAAAGTCTGATGAAATAAAATATTAATTCATCAGACTATATCATTCCAAAAGGGTGTAGATCCTCAATCAGTTAATTATTTTTGAAATGGTTGTCAGTTATCTAGTCCAGCTCATCATCATAGATATCTTCAAACACCTCATCAAACATCTCTCTTTCTATTTCTATATCAAAATCATTTGGGTCCCAAATGTCTTCGTCTTCGTCAAACAGGTCTTCTACATCAAAGTCGTAAAGCCACTCTTTGACATCTTGATATTCGGGATGGTTTTTGTCTGACAATACCTCTTTCAGGCGTTCATAGCCCATAGGCCCTCCGCAATCTTCAGGCGGACAAGTCCCTTTACCAGCTATTAGTTTTGGAAGGGGCGAGATGTTTTTTTTATCAATCTCCTCTAGCGTTATTTTGTGGGTCCAATCGTCACCGAAGTCATATATGTAAATAAATGTTTGTTCTTTCTTTTTGAAAATATCAGAAAGTTTTAAATCTGAAGCCAGTGTCGATTTCTTATTGGGCTTACCAAAACTAAGCTGGTAATCTTCGTCACTCTTTTCCTCTATCCAAGGTATGGAACCATAGCCTGAGGGCGAAAATGAATACAGATGCTCATCATACCATCCCATAGCTGCTTGAATAACGATGTGAAACTGCGAAAATGTTGTTTCTGCTGGCACGGTAATTCTCCGCCAAACGGGCGGTTTGGTAACGTTTTGAAGTTGAATTTTAAATTGAAATGTCATACAGTTTATTGTTATTGATTGTTGTTATTATATTCCTTCGTAAACACCACACTCGAAATTGTCTAAATCTTCTCGTTGGTCTTGTCTATTTATTTTACACATTATGTTTTGCATGCAGTCGTCTATTTGATGTTTCTTGCAAATTACGCTCAAGTTGGGAACAAGTATTAACCTTTAGTTCACTTTTGTACCATGATAATTGTAGATTTCACCTTCAAATTTTATTACTGTTTTCTTCTAGTTTCTTAAGTTTCTCCAATAGTTGCTCTGCAACTAAATTATCTAAGTACTGTTTCTTAAACTCAAACCATTCTTCTCGCAAGTCACTGTTGTTGATAATATGATTGAAATTGGCAAAAGGCTTTCTGTTTCTTAGTGCATGGGTGAGCTTCCCTCGTAATTTTTCGTTGTTAGGCAAGGTGTAAACATACTTCTCCATAACTCTAAAAGCCTCGTTTGTTGGGAAAGGATCAAACTCTATGCTTTCTTCCCAATCTAAGAAATTTACTGTTAGCCAGCCATGTTTTTCGTCCAATTGTTGTTTTATCTCTTCCACGTCATCACTTCTTTCCAGATCGTAAAACAATTCTTGTGGGATAAAACTGAGTTCAACAGTTTTGGGGTTCAGATAGCATATCATTCCCATATCCATGTATTGTGCTATCTCATTCACCATTGGTCTAAACTTTTCGGGAAGCTCATTTATGGGATTATAGTTGTATTCACCATAAAAAACTTCGGTCTCCAAATAATCTATTATTTGAAGAAGTTTCAATTCGTCGTCTTTCACACTTTCAATCATGTCAAAGATTTTCTTTAAATATTCAGTCATGGCTATCTAATTTTACGGGGTAATAATTATTCTTCATCACTATAATACTCATGATATAAATCTCCAATCTCTTCTGAAAAACCATATCCACAGGGTTCTGCATATTTTACGCAATTTTCGCATCGCTTTTTAAAGGTTTGTAATAAACCGTTCTTCTGCATATACAAGAGTGCAATGTTAAAATTGGTAGCTGCACTGTCATAATATTGCTCCCACATATCACCAAACTCATTGGTAAACTTACAAGCGGTTTCAGGAAGTGTTATCAACAGATCGGCAAGAAGTGGTGGGTCTGGTTGTAAAGCTCTGAACTCGGTAATTGCTTTTTTACAAGCGGAAAATCGAAGTTTGGGATTCAAAACGTTTCTTGTGGGATAAAACTCTTCAATAATAACTTTTCTGTAGTATTCCAACTTCTCTTTCTCGTTTGGCTCAAGCCAATATTCTAAGTATTCTCTTGTTTGCTTGTTGTTTTGATACATTTCAAGCACAAGCTTAACTACATGTTCTTTCGACATGCTTTGAAGATGTTTTTTAAGCGATAGTTTTGACATACACCAAAAATAAACTCGTTGTTAACTTTGCAAATTCAAAGATATAAAAAATATGAATGGTGGGTGTTTTTATTTCAAACTTAATAAAAAAAGGATTTTTCTTTATAAATGTATCTTGTTTCTAAAAAATAATTGTACTTTAGTGTTATTGACAAATCTTTAATCAAATTAATTGTAATCTATAAGTTGATTGCAGCAAAAAAAACGGGCTTTGCGTTTCTAAACGCATATTATTTATTAATGACCTAATTGATAAAATCATGATAACAAAAAAACTACACGCGTGGAAAAGTTCATTTTCATTAGCTTTTGCTATGGTTGCGTCATTATTACTTTTTTCTACTTGTATGAGTGTAGATCAAGACTTAGCTGAGTCTAAACTGTCGTTTACATACGAAGGAGGAATCGCATTTGGGAAAGATGGAGGTTCTACAACTATTGAGTTGACAAGCAATAAAGATTGGAAAGTTACCAAAGGAGTAGATGCCAAATGGATTGAAGTTAGCTCCATGAGTGGACAGGCAGGAACTTCGGTGTTAACTGTAAATGTGAAAAGTAATGAAGGGATGGCTCGTCAAGGTGTCTTTACTATTATCGCTTCTTCAACAGAAAAAACCATAACTGTTTCGCAAGATGGTAAAGATGGCTCCAGAATAGAATATACTACTATCAAAGAAATTCGCACCATCTATGCAGATAAGGGCGTGGAGGAATGGACAATTGCCCAGCCTCTGAAGCTTAATGGGTTTGTTATTTCAGATCGAGTGGGAGGAAACAGACCATCTAAAAGAGACGGTTTCATTCAAGACAAGGCTGGCAATGGATTAGCATTCCGAGTTTCTCAGTCAGACCATTTGTATGATATGGGAGACGAGTTGATTATTGATTTGGAGGGTGCAACGTTACTTTATTATGGCGGAATTTTACAGCTTAACTTCTCAAATAAAAACGCAAATGTAGCGTCTCAGAATGTGGCAATTACTCCAAAAGAGCTCACCATTGAAGAGATTCTGAATGGTGAATATGATGGTACTCTTGTGAAAATTAAAGATGTGCAGTTTGAAGATTATCACGACCTTAGTTATTGGGATAAAGGGCTCGCTACCAACCGCATATTAGAAAACGACAATGGTGCCAATATCAACGTGAAAACTACAAAGTATGCCAACTTCAAAGAAGATGCATTGCCAGAAGGAAACGGTGATATTGTTGGAATAGTATCACTATACAATGATACATGGCAACTGACAATTCGCAACTTAGACGATGTGAAAGAGATGAGCAAGGATAAGTCAACACGTTTTAAAACTGAAGAACCACCAACTTCAGAAAGTGAGGGTATTGCTGTAGATAAAAACAACATTGTTTTTGACGAAAAAGGTGGCGATGAAACAGTCAATATTACTGCCGAAGTAGATTGGAAAGCAAAATCAAACAAGTCTTGGTTAAGGATTACTCCCGATAAAGGATTTAACACTGGAGCAATTACCGCTACCGCAGATGAGAACGAAGGAGAAGCGAGAGAAGCCACTATCACCATTACCGTTGGGGCAATTACTAAAACTGTGCAGGTTACTCAAAAAAGCGTAAAGGTAAGTAGCAATGTTGCTACAGATCTTTTTTTCTCTGAATATATAAAAGGAACGAGTTATAACAAATACTTAGAAATATACAATGGAACTGGAAATCCCATGGATTTATCTGATTATATAGTGGAGGTCTATATTAATGGTCAAGCAACGCCAAAATATACAGAGCTCCTTTCCGGTACATTGGAAAATGGAGAAGTTGTTGTTCTTCAGCATTCTAAAGCTGCAATATATTATGGAGAAGCTATCGAATCAAATGCTATAAATTTTAATGGCAATGATGCAATTGCCTTGGTCAAAATATCAACCGAGGGTTATGTAGATATTATTGGGTGTATTGGCCATGACCCTGGAAGCAAAGGATGGATAGATTCTTATGATAAAGAATTGAGCACTTTTGATAAAACATTGGTGAGGAAACTATCAGTGCGAAGTGGTGTTACAAAAAATCCCTCAAAAGGATTTCCAACTTTAGGTGCTGAATGGATTGCATATCCCATGGATACTGCTGACTATTTAGGTAGTCATACAATGGAGTAAAGGGAATGTGAGGCTCTATTATTTTTAGAACACTTGTGTGTTCTAGACATTAGCTTTCTCTTGATAAAAAAGATTTTAATGGTGATAGTTTCATACAATATATAGACTTTAAACTGGGTTTGCCTTGGTTAAGAAACAAGATGTATAGGTTCTTGAGGCTTGACTCTTTTTTTAATTTATGTTTTCATCTTTTAATGAACAAGTAGGAAGATAGGGAATTAATTTCTATCTTCGTTCTCTATTCAAAATACTATCAAGATCATGAAAAAACTCTTTATTGTTCTATCTATTTTCGTTTTACTGATTTTATTTTTCTATACATGTAGGAGTACTTCTAAAGTTGCAACCAAAGAGCTTGAACTAGAGCTAATAGCTGATGACAAAATTGATCACCTAGGAGGGAAATTCTTTTTGAAAATAACCACTAGCAGAGTTTGGCGAATAGATAAACCAGCAACTGATGATTGGTACACTTTCTCTTCTGCAGTAGGAAAAGGAACCGAAACTATTATTGTGAAAGTAACTGCCAATTCAAACGGTGAGAGGGTTGGTAAGTTTTCAGTATTTGTAAACACAGAGAAGGAGAATATTGCTTTTACACAAATTGGAGTTGGTGAAAAAGAATTTATTGAAAAAGAAAACGATATAATAGCCATTGATGAAGAAAAACTCTATTATCCCACCCCTGAAGCTCACAGAATAGAGGTGCCTAAATTGTCGGAAGAGTATCACAATAATAAAGCTAAGTATGTGGTGCACTATGCAGAAGATAATGTGGGTGATAGTACTTTGAACTATAGTTTGGAGTACAACTATGCATCCAACCACTCACGCTGGGTTGCTTTCACCCTATACGACAAAACATCGGAGAAAAACACCAAGCGCACAAATGCATGGTCCACCGATCCATATCTTTTGGAATATACCGACAATGCCTATGACTTTCGTGGTTCGGGATACGATAGGGGTCATTTAGTAGCTTCTGCCGATAGGTTGTATTCCATACCTGCTAATGAGCAAACCTTCTATTATTCAAATATGAGTCCACAGGTGCATAGTTTCAATGGTGGAATATGGGCTAGTCTCGAAAACAGGGTGCAAAATTGGGGTAGTTTGAGTGCCCTGAGAGACACGCTATATGTTGCAAAAGGTGGAACTATTAAACATGATCAGGTTATAGGCACCATTGGGGATAACGAGATTGTGATTCCTAAATACTACTTTACGGCTCTGTTAGCAAAGAAAGGTGTTACTTATAAATCTATCGCTTTTTGGTTTGAGCATAGAGCACATCCTCAGCCTTACAGTTTGAAAGATTACGCCCTGTCTGTTGAGGAACTGGAGAAGCTTACAGGAATTGATTTCTTTCATAACTTGCCCGATGATATTGAGCGTGTTGTGGAGAAGCAGAAAAATCTTGAAGATTGGCCAGAATTGTAAAGTTTGAGTTGTACGTTGCTAATATTTGAGAAAAAATAGATATATTGTGAATTATAACTATTGCCTATGAAACGTATATTGTTCTTTATTTTCGCTTTTTCTGTTCTCTTTGTGGGTTATGCACAACCTGCACTGCAACAATTGATTCAAAATCCAGCACTGAAACATGCCTCTATAGGAGTTTGTGTGAAAGATCTGTCCACTGGCAAAACTATTGTTTCATACAACGAAGATAAATCATTGACTCCAGCTTCCGTCATGAAGTTGATAACTACTGCAACAGCTTTGGAGTTGCTAGGCCCCAATTTTAGATATGAAACAACCCTTGCAATAGATGCAAAAGACCCCTCTAAGTTGCTTGTGATAGGGGTGGGTGACCCAACATTGGGCACATTGGCATTCAAAGAGAGTCCTTATTCGTTTTTGATGGATTGGACACAAAAGTTGCAACCTAAACTTCTGGATGTAAATAACTTGAAGCTTTATGTTGTTGACAATCTTTTTGGATACAATGGCGTTTCCAATGAGTGGACATGGATTGATATGGGCAACTACTACGCAGCAGGTGCTTATGGTGTGAGTGTGTTTGACAATTCGTACCGTGTTTTCTTTGATACAACTGATAGAAACAGGAGTCCTAAAATCATTCGCACCCAGCCCGAGATAAAACGACTCACCTTCACCAATTATTTGCAACTAAACACTACAGGGCTAGACAATGGATACATTTATGGAGCACCTTTTTCGTATGAACGCATTTTGAGGGGCGATATTCCTGCTGGTAGAACAGACTTTAGTATCAAAGGCGACATTCCCGATCCTGGATTGATGTTGGGATTGATGTTGGCAACCGAGTTAAGTAAAAAAGGTGTTCGGGTGTCGGAGGTTGAAACTGCACAGTTAGATTATATTTCAAACATAAACACTGCTGGTAGTTCAGCAGCGCAAGGGTCTAGGGTAGGGCAGAAATTGCATATTCACAAATCTCGTCCTTTAGTTGATATATTGCGAGAGGTGAATGTGGAGAGCAACAATCACTATGCAGAGCATCTGATTCGCACCATAGGTAGGAAGCAAAATCCAGATATTTATAGTGATGCACTGGAAGAGGGAGTGAAATATATAGAAAAATATTGGACGCAACAAAATGTATCCACCTCGTCCCTATTTCTTCACGATGGTTGCGGTTTAGCACCTCAGAATGCAGCCAGTTCTGAATTATTTTGCGATTTGCTTTTGTATATGCACAACAGGAGCAAGTACTCGAAAGAGTTTTATTCTTCATTGCCTACAGCAGGCCGAGATGGCACGCTCAAGAGTTTCATGAGCAACACAAAGTACACTGGGAAGATACGTGCTAAAAGTGGCAGTATTGGTGGTGTACAATGTTTTGCTGGCTATTTAATAGATGGGAACAAGAAGTATGCATTTACTATTATGGTGAACAAGTTTACTGGTTCGCGAAGTGCAGTGCGTAAAAGTATTGAGGACTTTATTTCTAGCTTGTAATAGCATTGAGAGGTGATTAATTATTTCAGCAGAGTTGATTTTGTATTCTTATCAAACCTTCAAATAAGCGACTTGACGTGGTTTCGGGCGCACCCGAGACCCCGAGAAAAACATTTTTTGTAGTTTCGGGTACGCCCGAAACTACAAAAAATTCATTTGGTGAGGTTTCGGGTATGCCCGAAACTACAAAAAACATACTTGGTGAGGTTTTGGGTACGCCCGAAACTGCAAAAAACTTATTTGGTGAGGTTTTGGGTACGCCTGAAACTACAAAAAAGTGACAGAATCGGGTATTGAGAATCCCGAAACATAGAAAAAGTGAGATGTAAGGGTATTTAGATATTTCAAATAAGGGTGAAAGACTGATAAAAAGAGTTCGCTACACTCATAAAAACAGCAAAAACCCAACCAAGGTTGAGCTTTTGTATTACGAGAGTAGGGAGTAATTCGTAAGTTCTCCCTTTCAGTTTTAATCAATATACCTCTTTGTCAACTCATCATACGCGTCAATGCGGCGGTCGCGAAAGAAAGGCCACCAACGGCGTACATTTTCTGTGCGTGTTTTGTCTATTTCAACAATATAGTTTATATCTTCGTGATGAGGCGCTGTGTAGAGCAATTCGCCTTGTGGTCCGCACACAAA
>CAYTJC010000055.1:0-9060 GCA_964437875.1 uncultured Dysgonomonadaceae bacterium | reverse complement strand
TTACACGCTCTACTCTCAGGTTGAGGGGCGAGTAAACGGTTACTACTTTATCTAAGTGTTTGTGAAAGTCTGATTCAAATAGTATAGCGGCCTCAAGTGCCACAATTGAATGTGTGGAGTTTTGTGTGCACCAATCTTTGAAATGCTTCAATACTTCGGGGTGAATAATGGAGTTGGCCAGTTTCAGCTTCTCAGCATCGCTGAAGATGATGCTCGCAAATAGCGTTTTGTTCAAAACATTGTTGTCATACAACTCTTCCCCGAAGTGTTCTGTCAGTTGTTTTTTAATATTGGCCGATTTGTTGTAGAGTGCTTTTGTCTCCTCGTCTGCATTGTAAACTGGTATTCCGTGCAACTTAAATAATGTGGAAATGATTGATTTGCCACTGCCTATTCCGCCTGTTATACCTATTTTAATCATATCTGTGCTCTATTTATTTTTGTTCAAACAAAAACTCTATCACTGAAGGAGAGATATGAGGGTTTTTGATGAAAGCCGGAAACTTTGAGAGTTTCAGTTCTATTTTATCTCCCTCCATGTTTCTTAAGTGGCTATAGTTCATTTCAATTGCGAAATCCTCGGGACTTATTTTTTTATAATCTTCCAATGTAACAGCAAATGTAACCCTCACTCTGGAAGGGAAAAACTTCACGTCTGTATCTTCAGGCTCATCAACAACAGTCAAAGGAATTTCGAATTGTCGCTCGGTAAATTCATGTATAGGGATATACACCTCCACTTCTCTTGGCTTAAATGATATGCCCTCTATAGCTTTGAGCTTTGCCCTAAGCTGAGAGGTTGCTTTTAGGTTTTCAAAAACACTATACTCAGTTACGGCTTGGGTTATTTTTTGTAGCTGTTCGTTGGTTCCAAAAATCTCAACTTCGTTTGGGATAATTGAAACAGAATCAATAACCAAATGGCCAGCAGTAGTTCTCATCTCGCCATCAAAGACTACAGGAACTGTTTTGCTCTGAAGTTTAGAGGTTTTAAGGGAGATACTTGTTGGAACAAAACTAATCATTTTCGGATTTCCAGATAGTTTGGCGTAAATGATTTGCTCAAGCTGATTGGCATTTAGTTTTGTATCGTTGTTTTTCTGAGCCTCTTTCACATCTATTGCCAAAGAGTCTCGGCCTTTAAAATATTGTAGAAATAGGTCGAATCCTTTGTCTCTCATTCTCAAATTGATATGTGTGGGAACAGGGTCAACAAACACCTCTTGTTCCGGCATGTTTACATACTTAAGAGGAATGATAAAGTTTCCTTCCTCTTCGTTTTGAAAAAAAATAAGGAGCCAAAAGATAAAAGCTAAGATTAGAAACAAGAAAAAAGGGATTACCTTACCCCAATCAATTTTAGCAAAAGCTGATCGGAGCATATCCCATACGTTACTGAAAAACATTGAAGGGGACATATTTGCTTGTTTCTAATTTTAGTATATAGTAATCCATTCAATGTGCATTGTCTCTTTTATATGGTGAGATTAGCAAACACTTGAATGGGGTGGTGCAATAAAGTGCACCTCTTTTTATCGAAAAAACTAGTTACCTACATCAGTTGCCGATGCAAACACAGATGCTTTGTCCACTTTGATGGTAACACCGTTTGATATTTCTAATAAGAAAAAAGTATCTCTCACTTCTTTTATTCTACCATGTATGCCACCCGCAGTTATTACTTTGTCGCCACTTTGCATTGCTTCGCGTGCTTTCACAATTGCTTTTTGCTTTTTTTGTTGCGGACGGATCATAAAGAAATAGAAAATGGCGATGATTACCACCATAAAAATTAATGAGCTTCCCATAGGACCGCCTGCTTGTAATAAAATATTCATAATTGTAATTGATTAAATTGTTTTGAAATTCTGATTAGTTTTTAAAGAAAGGTTTTTCTTTTTTGATTTCCGTTACAATTGCATCTAATACTCCATTTATAAAAGTACTACTTTTGGGAGTGCTATATGCTTTTGCAAGGTCTATATATTCATTGAGAGTTACTTTAATAGGAATGTTTGGGAATTCATATAACTCAGCCATTGCCACTTGCATTATTACAACGTCCATAAAAGCAATTCGTTCAAACTCCCAGTTATCAGCATTTTTTGTAATCTGCTCGCGATATTCTACACCGTTGGCCAATGTTTCGCGCAATAGTTTTGTAGCATATTCACGGTCTTCATCATCGTTAAACATGGGAAGCAATGCCTGTTCTTCGCCTTCCGATTTGTTGAATTGCTTAATTGTTTTGAGAACAAAAGATTGAACTATCTCTATGTCGTCGTTCCAAAAAATGCTTTCATCTTCAAGAATGTCGTCTAATGTTTCATTTCTATGAATAAAGGTTTTGAATGCCTTTCTCCAAAACTCTTTATCATCTTTGTAGGTGGGTTTTTCTAGCTCAATGTAATCTTTATAGGTGTCTGAGTCTAAAATGCTGTCTAACAGCCCTCTCACAAAGTTGAAATTCATTTCCCACGACATTGGTCTATCTTCTATGTAGTTGATAAACTTTCTGTTTCCTCTAAGTTGCTCAATAAACTGATTGTTTACTAAGTGCATCTTAGGATTTAAATCCTCGTGTGTAGGCAAAAACTTATTCATCTTTGTATTTACACGCTGTTCGTGCAGATCTGTAAGTTCTATCATCAACTTCAGAAGATAATAATAGAGGTCATAAGATTTTTGTAATCCTAAGAGGAGTTCTCTTTCTACTTGTCTTAAATCTTTGTCTCGGTTTTGATACCAAGCGTACACAATTTGAATAACCCTTATGCGGATTAGTATTCGATTGATCATTGCGGAGTTTTCGTTGTTTATTTATTTTACAAAAATAGCTATTTATTTCTTTTTAAATGAACGTTTCACAGATAAGTTGGGATTTCTCTATTTTCTGTTTCTATTTACACCTATTTTCAGAGACATAATTGAGATTTATTTCTATAATAAACTGCCTATTGGTTTAAGAAAATTGTTGTAACTTCGTCACCATTAAAATTAACAACTAAGAACACTACAAATGGAGCAATTCATATCAGATTTTACACATCACTTTGCAGTACCATTTACAAATCCAGTGCTAATCTTTGCACTGCTTTTGTTTATTGTCCTACTTTCGCCAATTTTACTGAAGCGGCTCAATGTGCCAAGTATTATTGGTCTTATTATAGCGGGTGTCGTTGTTGGTCCTCACGGGCTAAACCTCATATCAGATAGTGCGGGGGTGAATATGTTCTCTTCTATTGGGCTACTTTATATTATGTTTATTGTGGGACTCGAACTCGATTTGAAAGAGTTTAAAGCCAATCAAAACAAAAGTGTGGTCTTCGGTATTTTCACTTTTATATTGCCCTTGGCTATAGGTTATCCTGTTTGCAGGTATTTGCTTGGCTATGATGTGTTTGCTAGTTTTTTAACTGCCAGCATGTTCTCTACACATACATTGGTTACTTATCCCATTGTTAGTAGAATGGGAGTCTCAAAAAATCAGGCTGTAGCCATAACCGTGGGGGGAACCATATTAACGGATACTGCAGTGCTCATTATATTGGCTATTGTTATAAATAGTAGTTTAGGAACTTTCAACTTTCAGTTCCTGCTGAAGCTTTTTGTCTCCTTACTTGTTTTCTCAGGCATTGTATTCTTTATTATTCCCATCATTGCCAAATGGTTTTTCCAAAAGATGGAAAGCGAGAAATATTCACACTATATATTTGTTGTTTTTATCGTTTTTCTGTGTGGTTTCTTAGCTGAGTTAGGAGGTATAGAACCTATTATTGGAGCTTTTGCAGCTGGATTAGCTTTGAATAAACTGATACCCCATAGCTCTGCACTCATGAACCGTATTGAATTTATAGGAAACTCTCTATTTATACCCATTTTTCTAATTTCAGTGGGTATGTTAGTAAACATATCAGTTATTTTTGAAGGTTACCAAGCCATTTATATTGCAGCAGTCTTATCTATAGTTGCTCTTGTTGGGAAGTGGATTGCCGCTTTCTTAACTCAAAAGACTTTTAAATATACTGTGGCACAGCGTAATCTTATCTTTGGTCTCAGTTCATCGCATGCTGCAGCTACATTGGCTGTTATATTGGTAGGATTCAAAGCAGGCATTATTGATGAGTATATACTGAATGGAACCATTATCCTAATATTACTCACGTGTATTGTTGCATCTTTTGTAACACAAAAGGCAGCAAAACAAATTGCAATTGCAGAAGAAGATGATGATATCATACCTTCCGAACTTGGTCATTATGCACAAGAGAAGATTCTTGTACCAATTGCTGACATGGCAAATGTAGGGAAGCATATTGAATTAGCTATGCTGTTGAAAGACAGAAAGTCTGTCAATTCTATATCTCTTTTAGGTGTTGTGCCTAACAATGAGCAAGCTGAAAAGAATATTATCTCTTTGAAAAAGAGCTTGCAAGAGCAAGTTTCAGATGCTGTTGCTGCAGACTTAGTAGTAGATGTGATTGCTACTATCGATCATAATGTGGCGGGGGGTATTGTGCGTGCTGCTCGCGAAACAATGGCAGATATTGTTGTTTTGGGTTGGCCTGGTAGGGTGGGGTTGCTAGAAAAGTTAGTTGGCGACAAGGTAGAGTGGATTATTAAAAATATGGATAAAAACCTCTTCATTTGTCACTTAGAGAAGAAGATGATATCCCACAAAAGAATTATTGTAATTTCGCCTCCGCTTGCCGAGAAAGAACTTGGTTTCGATGTTTGGGTAAATAAGGTGGTGCAGCTTTCGCAAGAGCTTTCTTTGCCTGTTGTACATATTGGTCATCCTGAAACGCAGAGCCTAATAGAAGGACAAAAGAAGCTTAATGCTAACTTTATATTCAAGCAATCTGACAATTGGAACGACCCCCTCTCTTGTGGCGAGGAGATAAAGAAAGACGACATACTCATTCTCGTATCAGCACATCCTGGTTATATATCACATATTCCCATATTGGATAATATGCCCACACGCATTGAAAAGCAATTTCCGGATATTACAAGAATTGTCATCTATCCAAAGCGTTACACCATTGATATGTTGGTGGAGAGTGATGATTATATTTTTATTCCATAAGCATTCTTTGTCTTTTCAAAGGAGCGTTTTGATAGTGTATCTTTTTATTTACTTTAAATTTCAATTCAATTATATAGTAGCATGAACTTCAAATTCTGTATTCGTTTCACTTCCCTCATTGTTCTATCATTCCTTTTTTTATCGTGTGGTAGTAAAAAATCGCTGCATCAAGCACCACAGATCCATCCCAAACGAGAGTTTCGTGGTGCATGGATACAAACTGTAGGACAATCTCGCTATCAACAAATGAACAGTGCCGCTATGAAGCACTATATTAAAGGAATGATAAGAAAGCTTGACAATGCAGGAATCAATGCTGTGATATTTCAGATTCGACCAGAAGCGGATGCATTTTACAAATCGAACTTAGAACCTTGGAGCAGATATTTGACAGGAAAACAAGGTCTAGCACCCGATGATCCAACCTTCGATCCTCTTGCGTTTATTATTGAGGAGTGCCATAAACGAGGAATGGAGTTGCATGCATGGATGAATCCTTACAGAGTACAATCTTCTATTCAGAGCGAATTAGCTCCCGAACATATCTACTGGCGTCAACCAGAACGGTTTTTACAATATGGCAATCAGCGTTATTTTGATCCAGGATTGCCTGAAAATAGAGAACATATCAACCATGTAGTACGCGATATTGTGTTGCGCTATGATGTTGATGCCATTCATATGGACGATTATTTTTATCCTTATCCCATAGCAGGTCAGCCTTTTCCTGATGATAATAGCTTCAACAATTATGCTTTATCACAAGGTTTTGACTCAAATCAGCGCGACGATTGGCGACGCAGCAATGTGAACTTACTCATTCAGCAACTAAAATCAACCATTGCTAGCACTAAGCCATGGGTGCGATTTGGTATCAGCCCGTTTGGTATTTATAGAAACAAAAGAAGCACTCCCGATGGCAGCGAAACCAATGGTTTGCAAAACTACGACGACTTGTATGCCGATATAAAGCTATGGGTACAAAAAGGATGGATAGATTACAACATGCCGCAGCTCTATTGGGAAATTGGGCATAAGTTGGCCGATTACACAACACTTGCAGAATGGTGGAATGCTAACAACTTTGAGCAACCTCTCTATATTGGTCAAGACCTGAAACGGAGTGTAGATAAAAGTGAACTGGGCGAGAAAATTCGTCAATCGAGAGCCCTCTCTTTTGTAGATGGCAATTGTTATTGGTACGGATATCTTATTTTAGATAACTATAATGATGTGGCAAATACCCTTGCTACAGAAACACACAGAGCTAAATCTTTAATTCCTGCATACACTCACATGCACAAAGGAAGACCCTCTAAAGTGAAAAAGCTGACCAATGTGTTTACAGAAGATATGCATTTCCTGACATGGGAAGGTGACAAGCAAATAAACAATCCAGAGACTGCCAATTACTATGTGGTGTATCGTTTTAGAAAAGGAGAGAAGATAAACATTGAAAATGCAACGAAGATTGTGAAAATAACAGGCGACAATTTTTATGTGATACCCTACGAGGCTACAAATGCGAAATACACTTATGTGGTAACGGCTGTAGATGGATTTCACAATGAATCGAAGGAGGCAAAAGTAACTGTGAAATGATGAGGTGGGGGGCGAGAGTGCTACTCTTAATTAGTGGTTTAAACCACAGAGAGAGTGTAGAGTGTTTGCTATACGAAAGAGGCACAATTGGAGAACCTCTTTTTCTTTGCGCATGATTGAAATACTTATTGTATCAGACCCATTTCTTTCACCTCCATCTCCAAATCAACTTTTTCTGTGAAATGAATGGTTTTGAAACCTATTTCTCGCGCAGCTTCCACGTTGTAAATATTATCATCAATAAACAACGACTCGCTGGCTACTAAATTATACCTATCTAAAAGAACTTGATACAATTTCGGATCTGGTTTTATTAGTTTTTCATCTCCCGATACTACAATTCCATCCAGGAGTTGAAAAAAATCATGTTTTTCATAAGCTATTGTAATGGTTTCTGCCGACCAATTTGTCAAGCCATAGATTGGATAGTTAGGCTTCAGCATTTTCAAAACACGTTCATTTTCGCTGATCAGACCTCCCAGCATCTCCTCCCACCGTCCGTAGTAATATCCAATTAGCTCTTTGTGTTCTGGATGTTTTTTTTGTAGTGTTTCTGTTGCCTGAGCCAGAGACCTACCAGCATCTTGTTGAATGTTCCACTCTGGAGTGCAAATGTTTTCGAGAAAATAGTTCATTTCCGATTTGTTTTCAAACTCTTTACTGTAGAGGTAAACCGGGTTCCAGTCAATTAAAACTCCTCCGAAATCGAAAATGATGTTTTTAATTTTGCTCATTATATTTTCTTTTAATTATGATTGAACAAAGATAAGAAATAGGAAGAGTTACGCAAAATATGAAAAAGTAAGTGCTTATAATCAGAGAATCATTATCTTTGCACCATAAAAATAGAGGAAACAATTGATGAATACAACCAACAATTTTCAAATGGTGGCCAAAACGATGGCCGAGCTTGAAGATGTACTTGCCGAAGAATTAATAGAATTAGGAGCACAGAATGTAGAAATAGGGACTCGTATGGTCTCTTTTACAGGCGACAACACTTTGCTTTACAAAGCCAATTTGCATTGCCGCACAGCAGTGCGCATTCTGAAACCCATTCATACTTTTGTAGCAAACAATGCTGACGAAGTGTATGAAGAGATTAAAAAAATGAACTGGGACGAGTACCTGACACTCGATAAAACTTTTTCAATTGATGCGGTTGTGTTCTCACACATATTCCGTCACTCCAAGTTTGTTTCTTATCGGGTGAAAGATGGAATTGTAGATTATTTCTCAGAGAAATATGAGAAGCGTCCATCGGTGAGTGTTTCCAATCCCGATCTTGTATTTAATATTCACATTGCACACAACAAGTGCACACTTTCACTTGATAGCTCAGGCGAATCGTTGCACAAACGTGGCTATCGAATAGCTCAAACAGATGCTCCACTCAATGAAGTGTTGGCCGCAGGCATGATTCTTAAATCGGGCTGGCGTGGCGAGTGTAATTTCATTGATCCCATGTGTGGTTCGGGCACGCTACTGATTGAAGCAGCAATGATTGCGCTCAATATTCCTCCAGGAATTCACAGAGAGGGTTTTGCTTTCGAGAAATGGCCCGATTTTGACAGCGAGCTTTTTAGCGATATCTACAATGATGATAGTGGGGCCAAAACATTTGACCATAAAGTTATTGGTACCGACATTTCAGGACAAGCTATAGCAATTGCTGAGAAGAATGTAAAGAACTCAGGTCTTAAAAATGTAATTACTTTAGAAGCAAAACCATTTCAACAATATACCGAAGCTCCCCAACCCGCAGGAGTAATTATGATGAATCCACCTTATGGAGAACGCATAAGGATAGATGATATTGAGGCTTTGTACAATATGATAGGAGAGCGTTTGAAACACGTATTCATCGGATATGAAGCCTATATACTCAGTTACAAAAAAGAAAACTTTGATGGAGTAGGCCTGAAACCTGCCAAGCGTTTTTTTCTTTTCAACGGACCATTGGAGTGTGAGATGCGCAAGTACGAAATATTTGCTGGAAGAAGAGATGATCGTTCTAGTGATGAGGTTTCTACGAGAAGATACGACCGTGATAGCCGACCAGTAGGCGAAAATAAAAGAGAATTTAAACAAGATTTTGGTCCACGTGGTGGAGACAGATCCAGAGATAGCCGCGATAGTAGAGGCTCATCTCGAGATAGAGATGGAGGGCGTGGTCAAGAAAGAGGCGGCTTCAGAGAAAGAGATAGTCGTCAAGGCTCAGACAGAGGTGGCTTTAGAGATAGAGATGGCAGTCAAAGCCAACGCCCAGAGAGAGGCGGTTATAGAGACAGTGCACCATCTCACAGCAGAGGCAACTTTAGAGATAATGACAGAGATAGAGGTTCATTTGCAGACAGACCAAGAGGCGG
>CAYTJC010000054.1:0-9083 GCA_964437875.1 uncultured Dysgonomonadaceae bacterium | reverse complement strand
CGAATGGCACACGCTTTAAGATTGAATTGACCAATGTTGTTTTTCCTGAGCCCGACCCTCCGGCAATACCTATTATAAACATGAATTACGAGTTATAAATGAATAATTGTATGTTGAGTATTTCTATATCTTGTTGGTTGGCTACTACTTTTTGCTGCCAAACAGAAATGTAACAGGAATATGGGCGGGCGATTTGATTGGAACATCTCCAATCAGCACTCTCGGCCACAGCTTAACAGTCACTTTGGTTTGCCCGGGCGATATACCAAGAAAACGGCTCATCTCTGTAGATACTTTGTTTTTGGAGTAGCGGTTCATTAAGCTTTTTAGGTCAACACCAATTGAAAGTGGTATAACCGATGAGGCACCCTCTTCAATGCGAATGGGTGTATCCAACTTTCCGGTTGTAAACTCCATGTCGTTGAGTTCAATTGTATAGTCAAGCCCATTTAAGTAAGCAGCAGCTTTATTGGGGTTCTCTACATCGAGGTTCAAGGTCATTGAGAAGGGAATGTTTTGCATGCTGCCTCCCGCAAGTATTGTGGTGAGTGTAGCAATTTCTGCAATAGAAATGGCTTTAGACTTACCTAAGTTTATACCTGCTATCTCTATATTATCGATTGAGTTGTAGTCATATTTGCATTGCGACAAATTGTAAGCTCCACCTATTTGTTTAACAACATCGCAGCTGTACAATAGTAGTATGGTGGAAAGAATGATTGTTATTTTTTTCATTTTTCTTTTTCAGTAAAGTTTCAGTAATGTCTCTGATAGTTGTGAATTGTCTCCTTGTTTTTACCGGTCCTATTATTTAATAATCACCATAGTTGCACCATATCCATACTCTTGGAAGGAGGCATCTTGATAGTCCATTTTCTTGTAGTCTTTTCGTATTGCTTTAATGATTTCATTCTTCAATACTCCATCGCCTTTGCCATGAATGAATACAATCTTTCTTCTCTTCTTATTTTTATTTTCATTCATCACTTCATGAAACTTGCTCATTTGATAGTCCATCATCTCTTTGTTAGACATTCCCGCAGTGGTGTCTAAGAGTTCGTGAATGTGTAAATCAATTTCCAGAATATCTTCTTTGTCTTTCTTTGCAATCTTTTGAATGCGCGGGCGGCGAGTGGGTGCATCTTTTTCCCTTATTGCCTTCTGAATGTCTTCGTTCGAAATCAGCATTTCGCGCTCGGGTATATCTTTTCTGGTAATGTAATATACTTGTGCATCATCTTCGAAGTAGTCGTTCTCTTTGAAACTGTGTAGTTTATAAAACTTCACGGTGTCTATTCTCAACTCTACCGATACGGGGCTTTTGAAACCGTAGGGTTTATTGTGTTTAAAAGCAACATATTGCACACTCACTTGCTCCATTTCGTTCAGGTCTTCTTTTGAGAACTCTTCCAAAAACAATTTGGTGTTGGGTTCAATGAGTCCGTTGAATCTGCTTTTCCACGAGTTGTTTGTGCGACTCATGTAGTTTACAAACAGGTAGTAGTTGCTATCGTTTACAAAAAAGCATTCGAATTTGCTGGTTGATAATGTTTTTATGTCGGTAGGCAAATACATCAAGCAGGTAGTAATCTTCTCGCCTCCCAAAGTCTCTTCGGGTTCGTCGTCAACAATGTTGGCAATCTGTGGTGCATTTGTTTTGCTTTTGTCTTCTATGTGCTCTTCTTGAACCTTAACATTTTGTTGTTTCTGGTTCTCGCCCGATCGCACTACAATACATTCTGTAATGAGTACAGGAAAGTCGAATCCATGTTCGTCTTCTACTATAACTATGTTCTTGTTCTGAAATCCTTTTATGACACCACCCCCCACTGTGTTGAGAAATCTTATGGTGTCGCCTACTTGCATTTTGTGCATTATATTGGTGTTGTTTATGTTGAGTGAAACATTTATTTACGTGTGTGATAAACGTTTCATTGATTTTATTTTGTCTTACTTGCAAAGTTGACTAATTTTGTTGGATTTTCATCATGTTTTAAAATAATAGATGAGCATATAAAGCTTAAAAAATGAAAAACAATTCAGTAGAATCTATCTCTATTTCAGAATATAATTATCATCTTCCCGATGATCGGATTGCTAAATATCCTCTTCCCACGAGAGACCAATCAAAACTGTTGCACTACTTTGATGGAACAATAAAGATACAAAGTTTTGTTGAACTTCCCCAGCTGTTGCCCGCCAATAGCCTGATGGTGTTCAATAATACACGGGTCATTCATGCCCGCTTGTTGTTTAAGAAACCCACAGGTGCATCTATAGAGGTGTTCTGTTTGTCGCCCTTTTTGCCGAAAGATTATTCGCAAAGTTTTGAGCAAAGCGCCACCAATGTATGGACCTGTATGGTGGGCAATGCCAAAAAGTGGAAAGACGAACCGCTCACACTGACCCTCAATGGCGATGGGGGAGCAGTGATGCTGAGTGCTAAGAAACTCTTGACAGAACAACAGGAGCATCAAATAGAATTTAGTTGGAACAATCCCCAATATACTTTCTCAGAACTGCTGGAACTTGCAGGCAATTTGCCCATCCCTCCCTATTTGAATCGCCCATCTGAAGAGAGCGACGAGGATAACTATCAAACCGTTTACTCTCAAATAGAGGGGTCTGTGGCTGCGCCCACTGCTGGGTTGCATTTCACCGATGAGGTGTTGCAATCATTGACTAATAAAAATATCGAACGAGTCGAAGTTACACTACATGTGGGGGCTGGTACTTTCAAGCCCGTAAAGGCTGCACATATTGGTGATCACCAAATGCATACCGAACTGATATCTGTGGAGCGAACAACTATTGAGAAAATGCTCAACAATAAAAACAAGCTCATTGTTGTTGGCACAACATCGTTGCGAACCATCGAAAGCTTGTATTATATAGGTGTGAAGATGCTGAAAGGTAACGTTGTTTCTCCTTCTTCTATCACCGTGGAACAGTGGGAGCCGTATGATGAGGCAAATAATGTGTATAGTGCCAAGGAATCGCTCAAGGGGATAGTAAAATATATGAAACTGCACAATTTGGATGTACTGATTGCCTCTACACAAATTATTATAGCACCAGGCTATGAGTTTAAGTTTGTTGATGGGTTGTTGACCAATTTTCATCAGCCTCAGAGTACTTTACTGTTGCTTGTCTCTGCATTTGTGGGCAAACACTGGCGCACTATTTATGATTTTGCTATGCAACATGAATTTCGTTTTCTGAGCTATGGCGATAGTTCATTGTTGTGGAAAAAGTGATGGGTGGCCCGCTTACTTCCATCAAGTGAGTAATTCTTAAAAGAGACTGCTCTCAAGACTAGCCTGCTCTCCACATTAATAAGTTTTACAGCCCATATTGTATCAGTGAGAAGGTCCTATAATAATTATTTTGATGCTTTTGTCTTTGAACAAAGTGGCCTCAATAATTATTTTGATGGTTTTGTCTTTGAACAAAATGGCCTCAATAATTATTTTCATGGTTTTGTCTTTGAACAAAATGGCTATATCTTTTATTTTAGAGGTCTTGTATGCATCCCAAAAGATCTTTGTTGAAAATCACAGTCCTTCAAAATGAGGCCTTTAGTACATATTTTTGTTATCTTATGCTTTTTTGAATAATTGAATGATCGTGTTTTGTGTTTAGAATGTGAGATTGTCTGAACCATGATATGAGATGCAATTAAATATAATCAAAGCATTCAAGGATATCATGCACATCAAGGTTCAAACAATTAAATAGAGAGAATAAGTGAAATGGGAATAGTTCACAGGCCATAAGGCCCACACAGTCGGGGTAAAATGTTACACAACCATTTTATCTACTGTTATTTGGTTAAAGGAAGTTTGAAACACCCATTGTAATTGGTTTTTTTCGTATAATTGCATATAATTGAAGTCGAAAAACAGTAAACGATGAAAATCCTTCTAAAAACTCTTAGAATATTTGCCATAATTGTTGTCTCGATAGTGTTGATAAACGTGTTGTTGTTTATTACATTGAGCATCCCTTTTGTGCAAAACAAAGCCAAAGATTTTGCTTTGGGCAAGATAAAGCCCATGCTCAACACCGAGGCCAGAATAGGCAACATCAACTTGCAATTGCTCAACAGTGTGAGACTGCGCGATTTGTATGTGGAAGATCAGAACCAAGACACTTTGCTGTTTGCGGGCAGATTAGATGTAAAGTTCAACCCCTTGGGCTTGCTCAACAATAAGTTGCAATTTTATGCCGTTAATCTTCAGGACTTCACCGCTAATATTTACAAAGAGACCCCCGATACAACTTTCAACTTTCAGTTTATCATAGATGCCTTTGCAAGTGAAGATACCACTATCAAAGAGCCCAACCCCAACCCAATGGTGATTCAGTTTGACAATGTGAAACTAAAAAACGGAATTGCACACTACAATATACAATCTGAACCCACCACACCTGGCGAGTTTAACGCCAGTCATATCAATGTGTATGACCTAAGAGCTCACATAAAAGCACCTTCCATAGATATGAAGAATCTTGATGCAACTATCAAGACATTGAGCTTCAAAGAGCAATCGGGTGTAACATTGCATCATTTGCAATCGAGTAGGGTGAGGTCTAAAGACTCTAGGTTGACAGCCAGTAGATTAGCTATTAAACTAAACGACACAGAGATTGATGCAAATGATATTGTATATCATTTAGAGACACAAGAGTTTGCCATTGATGTGCAGAGCAACAACATTGACCCAGCAGACATTGCAATCTTCTCTTCTCGGTTTGCTCATATTGATAAACCACTCACTCTTGATGCTAACCTGAGTGGACAACTGCCCCAAGTGGATGTGGCTGCCTTGATATTGGAATATGGAACTACTACCAGAATAGACCTAACAGGTCACATAGAAGACTATTCGCGATATGCTGATGCCGATGTGGCCATAGATCTGAAAGAGCTGAGAACTACTCAGGCCGATTTGGATGCATTTATGAAAATAGGCGAAACAGAAACTGTTCTTCCTGAACAAGTGAGGGCATTGGGCAATTTGAATTTGAAGCTCACGGCAAATGGCTCGCTGAAACGCTTAAATATAAACGGACTCTTCAAAACTGAACCGGGTAATGTGAGAATTACAGGGCTTGGGGCTATAACCGAGCCATTTAGCGATTTCACTTTTGATGGACGCATTGTTACAGACAATCTGAAAACTGCTATGATATTGGGCGAGAGTGTGGGCTTAGACTTGGTGTCGGCCGATATTAATGCCAAGGTAAAGCAATCGAAAAATAAACCTATTAGTGTTACTGCCAATGGCAATATTTCGTCACTGATATACAATGAATACAATTATAGCAACATCAACTTCACGGGGAGCTATAGCGACAGCAATATTGAGGCAAACATAAACACAGATACACCTACAGACAAGTTTGACTTGCATGCAGTAATGCTGAATGCAACAGGAATGGATATCAGTGTAGATGGGACCATAGACAGATTGGTGTTGAAACCATTTTATGATCCTGAAGAATGGGTAGATGCTTCTATTACAGCTCGCATAGAGGGTCAGTTTAGTGGCAACTCTATAGACGATATGGTAGGTAGTCTTGTTCTTGATAGTACCTCGCTGGTGGAGGAGTCTTTTATATTTAATCCGGGTGCAATTTATCTTCAGTCGGAAGTAGAAGAGGGAGAGAAAACAATTCGTCTGTTCTCTAACTTTTTAGAGGCTGAGATAAAAGGCGATTATTATTTCACGACTATTGCACAAGAGCTAACACAGCTGATGCAACCCCACTTATCCACATTGCTTGATGCAACTAATGCGAAAGTGGATTATAAGAACGATTTCAGGTTTGATGTTACTATAAAAAATACGGAGGATTTGTCTTATGCTCTTTCGTTGCCTTTCTATAATATTGAGCCTGGCACAATAAATGGTAAAATAAATATGCCTCAAAAACAGAGTGCTATTAATCTTGCAGTGCCACGCTTAATGTTTGGAACGAATGATGTGAGACAAACAAAAGTAGATGTCAATATTGATGAAGAGAGTGGTTTGGACCTTGATGTAATTACTTATTTGGTGCAAGATGATGGGTATATAAATGGAAAGTTGGACACAAAAGTATATCAAGACTCTGTGATTAACTCTTTCTTTTTTGATATGAACAACGATGTCATCAAAACCAATGGAGAGTTGCGTGCATCTATAGGTTTTGACAAAGACGAAGAGCAAGGGTTAGCAACCAATATTACAATTCATCCCACTACATTGCGTTTCAACAATAAGGATATACACATTCGGCAAAGCTCCTTAACAGCTGCGGGCGAGTATATCAAAGTAAGCAACTTTGGTATTATGCACGATGGGAAACAGGAGTTTGGTATTGATGGAATAGCCTCTAAAGAGGTTGAGGATAGTATTAGAGTTTTCTTTGATGGTGCCGAGTTGTCCAATATACTCACAGCTTTTAACGTGAAGAATATAAATGGAACCATAGATGGTAGTTTGATGGTTCGCCAGGCACTGAAAGATCCAATAGTTTACACAAATAAATTGAACATTTTAGATATCCGAACAGACAGAGATACTATTGGAACTCTCTTTGTAGAAGCACTTTTCAATCCTGCAGAAGATGGGCTGAAACTGGATGTTTATATTAATAAACATGGCAAGCGTCACACTGGAATAACTGGTTTTGTCCCTACAGATAGCGAAAAAGATATGGATATTGATGTGGTAATTGAGCAGTTTCCTTTGCGATGGATACAGCCTTTTGCTGTTGAGACATTCAGTAAGTTAGAAGGAACCATGAGTACTAAAATGGATATTGTAGGAAAGACTTCTGCACCCATCATTGAGGGGTGGTTGGGTATAAACGAAGGATTGCTAAAAGTGGATTTCACCAATGTAGAGTATCGTATATCAGACACCATTAGAGTGAACAGAGACAATGTAGGGTTTGAGAATTTGGTAATACTTGATGAAAATGACAATACGGCCCGTATAGGACTTGTACTTAACCATAGCGAAAACTTTGGTAGGTTGGATTATAAAGCACAAATCACACTCGATGATTTTATGTTGCTCAACAACGCAGACAGAACAGACTTGATGGCACATGGATTGCTGAAGCTTGATGGCGATATTTCTTTGAATGGGTCTCCAACAGGTTTGTTTGGAACAGCTAATATTAGAAACAGCAGTAAATCTAAAGTGAAAATAGAGTTGCCTCAAACTGCTTCGGCATCGGAGTACAAGGGGATTATTTATATAAACACTCCGCAGGATGATGATCCACTTTCTTTTCTGAAGGATAGAGGAAAGGCTTCTAAGAGTAGCGCTGTCTCTTCTGGTGGAATGATGATAGACATACAGGCAACGGTAAATTTAACACCGCAATTAGAATTGGGTGTGCAGTATAATCCAAGGACTGGCGATGAGGTTTCCATTAGTGGTAGAGGTGAGTTGAGGGTAAATTACAACACCAAGTCTGACCCTCAAATAAGAATATATGGAGAGTATATAGCTCAAGATGGAGAGGCAAGTCATAACTTGCAAGGGCTCAAGAAAATTAACTTTAAAGTTAAAGAGGGTAGCAAGATTAACTTTATGGGAGATCCGCTTCAAACAAAGTTTAAACTCACCGCCTACCATCAGGTGAAAGCAGATTTGGCAACATTGAGCGAGAGTTTCTCGCAAGATACCAATGTGTCTAACACAAGGATGCCTGTGAATGCTTTGTTGGATATTAGTGGAGACTTGGATGCCATGGAAATATACTATGATATAGAATTGCCAGAGGCATCGCAAGATGTGAAACGAAAAGTGCAAACTTTGATTAGCACTGAGGAAACACGCATCAGACAATTTGCTTATTTGGTAGCAACAAATAGTTTCTATGGAGCTTCCACCAGTCCTGAATTAGGATTTGGCAACGAAATGTTTACCAATGTTGCTGCAAGTGCACTCACAAAAGGGTTGGATGCTCTTTTTGCAAGTGCTCTCAACGATAATTGGAGTATCAATACTAACTTAAAGAGCCAGAATGGTTCATTTGAAGATGTGCGCGTGGGTGTAGATGTGTCAACACGGTTATTGAATGATAAGCTAGAAGTATCTACTAACTTAAGTTATGGCGATAATGAGATGTATCAAGATCAAGAGTCTTTTATTGCTGAGTTTGATGCACGCTATGAAATCTTCAATTGGTTGAGATTGCGCGCCTACAACAAAGCCAATGAACGTTACTACAAATTGGCACCCACAACTCAGGGTCTTGGTATTGAGATAAACAAAGAGGCTAAGAGATTTAGAAATCTATTTAAGTTTAGGTTCTTTCAGAGAGACAAGAAGAAATAGTTTGTTTTGAAACTTTTTGTTGTTTGTTGGAATTCTAAAAAAAACTTTGGCTACACTCTTAAACCTGAGTGATCTAATAGATGCTGTCTATTTGTAGGGACGTATATCTTGGAGACTGAATTGCTTACACATCTCCCCCCTTATCTGTATTAAAAAAAATATTACTAACCAGAAAGTTTTATTCTGTGCTTAATTCTAAATAGATGTTTATTTTGTGCATCTTCTATTTTGTGTTTTGATTGCATCTCTTTTTTGAAACATTTTGTAGGCCTACAAAATGTTTCAAAAGTGTGAAAATTGCATCTGAGACGTGGGAAATGATTTGAAGATGCATTATTTTTCTTTTGCTACTCTAATTTGCGCCGTTAATGCCTTAAACTCCAATTCTCGATGTGGAATTATCTATTTATAAGTTGATTTTTCACTTTTGGGCTACTTTTTCTTTATTTCATGGCATTTTCCTCCCATATTTCCTCAATAAAGCACTGTTTTATCGCTTCACAACATTTTGCAGAGCTAGGATTGTGTTTTCAACAGATGAACGTCCAATCCACGACCATGGATTTGATTTCCAACTAATTTAGCCCAAGTTGCAGCTATCACATCCAGCAGTGTTAAATCATAGTTAAACTAGTTGCTATTCTCATTCAATAAACAGCTTATTATATAAAGAACAGTTAAAACTCGCTCTAAAACCCTTTGTTTTCATCGAAAAGATGGCTTGTAGTGCCCAGGGGGGTA
>CAYTJC010000053.1:0-9141 GCA_964437875.1 uncultured Dysgonomonadaceae bacterium | reverse complement strand
GTTTGCTTGTTTGGATACTTCCGCTTTTTAGTATTTCGCCTCTTTTGTTTACAATACCGAATACAGTGTTAGTTCCGCCTACGTCCACACCAATTGCGTATGGTTTATCAATAATCATGTTGTTATGTTTTATATGTTATGCAATTAGAATTACTTGTACCCGCAAATATACTGAAATTTTGATGAAACGATTGGTTAACTAGGCTATATTTTCAATTTAAAAGTGTGTTTATATGTGTTATATAACAGGTTGTCCAAAATATCCATTCTGAATGATTGTTCAGAAAGACTAACCTTATTATCCATCATTTGTCTTTTCGTTGTATCTTTGCCTCATTTTAACACAATAGGTGTCCCTAGTATAACTTTTACATGTATATTTGTTACTAAATATACAAAACGTTAAAATTTAATGTTCTCCATGTCTAAAGTTATTCAAAGTATTAGGTGAATGAATAGACAGAACAGGTTTTAAAAAGGACATTTGGCAGGAATATACGAATATAGAGTGCATTTTGTTTATTTTAAACTATGCAGTTAAAAACAATCTGTTTAGACCCTTTGGATAAGATATATTGTCTTAAAAGGGATTTTACTCCACAGTTGTGAGAGAAATATGAGATGCCAGGGTAATATGGGTGCTTCAAAGAACAGGCTTGAATAGGTCTATGTTCTTATGATTTAAGACTAAAGGTGAATGTTTGAAAGGTTAACGACTCAGATGACATTCAGCAAAAAATATATTGAGTGTGGAGTTTATCACTATAGATAATCCACTTTTGGTGAAAGATATTTTGAATAGAAAACATTAATCTTTAAAAACATGAATTTAAAAAATCAGCTTATTCACGCAATGGAAGTTGCTATTAAGGCTCATGGTAAGCAGTTGGATAGAAATGGGCAACTATATATTGGACATCCTTTTAGGGTGATGAGTGCAGGGCAAACATTAGAAGAGAAAATTGTAGGCGTATTGCACGATTTACTAGAAGATACAGCACTAAATATAACTGATTTATCTGCCGAAGGATTTTCTGAAGATATAATTGATGCTGTACATACTTTGACAAAGCTTGAAAATGAAAACTATGATCATTATATAAGTCGTGTCTCAAGGAATAATTTGGCAATACGTGTTAAGTTAAATGATTTGACCGACAATATGGACCTCACAAGATTGACAACGTTAACCGACGATGATGTTGCTCGTATGCGAAGATATATAAAAGCATATAATCAGTTGTCTCATAATTTATAATTAAACACCTATTATTGTTTTGGCTGGAATATACATTCATATCCCCTTTTGTAAGTCTCGTTGTATCTATTGCGATTTTTTTACCTCAACTAATGAGGCTGAAATGGATAACTACATTCAAATCTTGTGTAAGGAGATTGTGATGAGGAAAAGTGAATTAGCAAATGAGTCTGTTAACACAATCTATTTTGGCGGAGGCACGCCTTCCCGTTTGCAAAAGAATCACTTTGAGGATATTTTCCAAACTATCGATGCAAACTATATATTGTCTTCTGAAAATATAGAGATAACAGTTGAGGCCAATCCTGATGATTTATCTTCTGAATATGTAGATATGCTTCACGGCTTACCATTTAATAGAATAAGTATTGGAATACAAAGTTTCGACGATGAAGAGCTCAAGTTTCTTAGCAGAAGACACGATTCTGAAGGAGCAATTGAGGCTGTGAAGTATTGTCAGCAAAAAGGATTTCACAACATAAGTATTGACTTGATGTATGGTTTGCCAAAGCAAACCTTAGCTAAATGGAAGCATAATCTTCAACAAGCTTTAGAGTTAAATATTCAACACATATCGGCTTATCATTTAATATATGAAGAGAAAACACGTTTGTACTCTCTGTTGCAAGCTGGCAAAGTAAGTGTTGTTGATGAGGATATTAGTCTTGAGATGTTTGAAACACTTATTGATACATTTATTAAAGGGGGCTTTGAGCATTATGAGATATCTGCGTTCTCAAAACCTGGGTTCATATCACAGCACAATACCTCTTATTGGACAGGGCGAAAATACTTAGGTTTTGGCCCCTCAGCTCACTCTTTTGATGGCGAGCATCGTTGGTGGAATGTAGCTTCATTGCCCAAATACATTGCTGGCATAGATAACTTTAAACCGAATATTGAGATGGAAGATATTGATCTCACTACACAATACAACGAATATATTATTACTGGTTTGCGTACTATTTGGGGAATAGACCTAGGTGTGTTGAAAACAAAGTTTGGAGACGAAATATATGAATACTTTATGCAGAACGCTCAACGATATTTCAACCTTAACTACCTCCAAAGAGACGGAAACAATGTTATACTAACGCACAAAGGAATATTTATTTCAGATGGAATTATGAGTGATCTGATGAAAGTATAAAGGTTGAAGGTCTTAATTATTGAGATTAACAGAAACGCCCAATTTAAATAACGTAGGATTGAGAGGGTAATCAGGCAGTGAGAAATAGTTTGGTTTCTTCATAACCATCTCAGCAATGTTGTACATCATAACAAATAATCTTATTTGTTTCAGGTGCATATTTGCATACCCAGTTACAATAGGATAGTTCCCAATTTCCTTATCTCGTTGGTTGTAAAACTGCAGAAGTGCTGCTTCATATCCAGGGGAGTAATACTTTGTATGATAATGTGCATCTATACCTAACTGTAGCGTTAACTCATTCACAATTTTAGTCTTCAAGAATAGGTTTGTATAGGCACTTAAAGTTGGTAACGGAACGGCTTCTTCATTGCTTGAAGTTTGATATACTACGGAGTTGTTCCAATTGAATATCCCCACTTTGAAATTTTGATCTATTCGAGCCGACACTACTTGTATGTTGTCACTCTCTTGAAAGGGCAATTTGTTTTCATCAAAGTAGATAAGGTTTTGAATATTTTCAACACCAGCAGTCAATGTTGTATTAGTGAAAGGTATATGTAGCTTTCCACCTATGTAAACTCTGCGTGTGTCATCAAAGTCATTGTTCCACCAAAAGTACTTCGAGTGGTATTGCTGTTCAAGAAAACGAGGTTTTAAGTTTTTCACATAAGCATGTCCACTCAAGTTTGCCTCTTTTCCTGCAATGTTCATTGATGTTTCCACATCTCCTTTTATTCTGAACTCTCCTAAGTTTTCACCTAAGATTCCTAAGTCTGCTTCTGCATTGAATCGGAGGAACTTACCTTGCTGTTTGCTTAGAATACCTCCAATGGTTGTAGCCTGTTCTCTATATGCATACCTACCATCTCCGATTGTGTCAATCAAATTGAAGTTTCGGGTTTCATGTTCAACAAATACAGTGAGCCCAAACTTCACCCAATCTCTAAAGCCTTCGCGCATAGAAAGAGCCAAAGTGTTTTTAAGTGTGCTGAAGCGTGTGCTATCGTCAACAGCCGAATTGTAGTATCTGTTCTTATAAAGAGTATCTATTGCTTGAATGCTACCTCCCTCTGGAAGCATTACATTGGCTGTATCATAAGATAAAAATCTGCGGTATTGTTGATTGAACCGTGAGGTGAGTATAATGCTTGCAACAGGAACAAATTCTTTTTCTTCAGGATCTAGAGTTGGTTCGTTGTATCCTAAGTTATAGCGTGCGGATAGATAGAATTGATTGGCTTTCATTCTATTCCAAGTGTTTTTGAAACGAGTGGGAATGTCGCGTGATGAGAAGTCTTGTTCTATTAATTCTGGGTTTGTTATAAAAGTAGTATCAGTGATACCTCCATTTTCGAAATTGGTAGCTGATGTTTGAGAAACATAAGCATGAACTTCAACACGTTCACTTAGATAGTTGCCATACGCAGCAAAGTTGTTGTGCTTGGCAGCTTGTGAAGCATAGAAGCCTTTAGCATTGATGAAATCGAGATCAAAACCGAGGTTTAAATGACGATTGAAATTCATTGTAAACCTAGTTTCTAATCGCTCCTCTTTATCAATGTTGCCTCCAGCACGCTGATAGTTTATACGAGAATAGGGTATTCGTGTATTGAAAAATAATTGCTTTTCAACATCTTTGTTGTACAAATAGTAGGCATCGTGAAAGAAAAAGTGGCTCCGTTCGTCCCGATCAAAAAAGAGTTTAGATATGGCAGGCGACCCTAAATTGCCCAGATATCCCATTGCTACAGAACCTCCATCGGCCAATGTTGTGTGTTGGTAGTTGTACAAAAGAGTATCGGCTACAGCAAGATATCTCTCACCAGTACGCTCATTAATTCTCCAAATAGTAAGACGTGGAGGTTTTTGGATTGAATCGTTATCCTCAGTCTTCCTTAGCCTATCATCCATCTTCTTAGACTGCTCTTTTATAATATCAAGTGAGTCTATATCAGTTGTAATGAGAGACGAGTCGGGCACAATGATATGGGGTTGTTGTGCAACTAAGGTAGTCGCAAATAGGCTTAATAAGCAAAGTATAAGTAGCTTTTCTTTCATCGATTGCAAACTTACATAAAAAAATCTCATCCATTTCTATGTTGCTACAAATTTATGCTGATTTTCATAATATTTAGAGGTTAGCAAAACTTTTATAGTTTATAAAAGCACTCCTTTTTAGCAGTTCTATATCTTCATTATATTGTGTCTTGAATTCTTAAACTAATGTTATATTTTGATTTCATGTAAGGCTTTATTTACTTATCTTTGTGTAGCTACTTACATCATTGAAATCAGCTATTACTTGATCTCTACATACTAAAAAAAATAAGCAAATATCTTTTTTCTAATTATTACTTTATGAAAAAATATCAATTTAAAACTACAGAGAAAACTCGACTCGAACATGATCTTTTAGGTGAAAGGGAAGTACCTGAAGAGGCCCTTTTTGGGATTCAAACTTTACGTTGTATCGAGAACTTCGATATAAGTCGTCAGTTATTATCTGAACACCCTCAATTTACAAAAGCATTGGGATTGGTGAAGATGGGTGCAATAAAAGCGAACAACGAGCTTAAGCTTGTTAGTAACGAAATCACCAACGCTATTGTGAGTGCATGTCAAGAACTGATGGATGGTAAGCACACTGAGCATTTTCTTATCGACTTGGTACAAGGTGGTGCTGGCACTAGTGTAAACATGAATGCAAATGAAGTTATCGCTAATAGAGCTCTAGAGATTATGGGTAAGCAGAGAGGCGACTATCAGTTCTGCCATCCTAACGACCATGTGAATATGGCTCAGTCAACAAATGATGCTTATCCAACTGCTATGCATTTAGGTCTATATATGTTGCACGAGGACTTGAAAGAGTCTTTAGAGAGGTTAATTGCTTCTTTTGAAAGAAAATCTCTGGAGTTTTCGGAAATAATTAAAATGGGTCGCACACAGTTGCAAGATGCAGTACCAATGACATTGGGGCAATCTTTTGGAGCCTATATGGATGCAATGAAAAACGAGTTGAAACGACTTAACCGAGTTTCGAAAGAGTTTCTCACCATCAATATGGGAGCTACAGCTATTGGCACAGGAATTACTGCTGAGCCAGGATATGCAGAATTGTGCACACAATACATAAAAGATATTTCAGGTTGGGACATTGTCTTAGCTGAGAATTTAGTTGAAGCTACTCACGACACTTCATCTATGGTTGCTTACTCTGCCTCCATGAAAATGCTAGCAATTAGATTGTCGAAAATATGTAACGACCTTAGATTGATAGCATCTGGACCAAGAACAGGATTGGCTGAGATAAAATTGCCACCCAAACAGCCAGGTTCATCCATTATGCCAGGTAAAGTAAATCCTGTTATACCAGAAGTAGTAAATCAAGTGTGTTTTAAAGTTATAGGAAACGATTTGACTGTTACTATGGCTTCAGAAGCTGCACAACTAGAATTGAATGTAATGGAGCCTGTGTTGGTTCAGAGCATTATAGAGTCTAGTACTTGGTTGACGCGTGCTTTCGATACTTTGCGTACAGAGTGTATAGATGGTATTAGTGCCAACGAAGAGCATTGTCGCTATATGGTGGAGCACTCAATTGGAATAGTAACCGCTCTCAAGCCATTTATTGGCTATGCTAATAGTACTGAAATAGCACAAGAGGCTTTAGAAACTGGAGGAAGTGTATATCAGTTGGTGCTCGACAAAAAACTACTTACAGAAGAACAGCTTGAAAAGATATTAGATCCAAAGCACATGATTCGTCCATCGCGCGTTATCATATAAAGCCACTTCGAAATAAAACTTTTTGTTGTTTTATGGTGCTTGTTTTAAATAAATACATATCTTTGCACCTATAACAGTACAAATATGAAACTAAATAGACTACATCATCATCACTTTAATACTTGCAATCAGGCGAGCGGAAATTGATGTATGCATAAGTAGTGTATTATATATATTAAAACCCGTCTGAATAATATCAGGCGGGTTTTTTGCATTCCAACCGTATATATTCAGACACAAAAGTTATAGTAAAGATGAAATTAAAAGTAGCAATTCAAAAAAAAGGTCGTTTAAGTGAGAAATCTCTAGAGCTATTAAAAGAGTGTGGCATAAAAGTGTCTAACGGAGACCGCAAGTTGAAAACCGAAGCCAAGAATTTTCCCATGGAAATATTATTCCTGCGCGACGACGATATCCCTCAATATGTAGAGCAAGGAGTTGCAGATATAGGTATCTTGGGCGAGAATGAGGTATTGGAAAAAGATAAGAATGTTGTAACAGTAGAGAAACTAGGTTTTGGCAATTGCAGACTCTCTCTGGCCATACCCAAAGATGATGTTTATACCGATGTCTCTTTTTTCGAAGGAAAGAAAGTGGCAACAAGCTACCCTAAGATATTGCGTAATTATTTTATAGGGAAAAATATAAATGCCGACATAGAAGAGATTGGTGGAAGTGTGGAAATAGCTACAAGCATTGGCTTGGCAGAAGGGATATTTGATATTGTAAGTACAGGGAGTACTTTAATTATGAATGGGCTGAAAGAGATAGAGACAGTTTTGAAAAGCGAAGCTGTGATGATATCTAATAAAAATCTATCGGAAGAGAAGTCTGCAATCTTAGAAAAACTACTCTTCAGGATAAAAGCTTATAAAGATGGGATTAAAAGCAAATACATTGTTCTAAACGCTCCCAATGAATCGCTAGATAAAATTTGTTCGCTCATTCCTGGTATGCGATTTCCTACTATTTTGCCTTTGTCTGGTTCAGATTGGTCTAGTGTTCACTCCGTGGTTGAGGAAGATGATTTTTGGAATGTGATAGATGCACTTAAAAGTTATGGAGCAGAGGGGATATTGGTAATGCCAATTGAAAAAATGATTCTGTAGTCTTTAGTCTTTGTAATAAAATACAATTACTAGATATCGCTCTCTGAGCGTAGTTGAAGGGAGCCCTTTTCTATTCAAAGGTTCGAAAAAACAATGTCTGGTATAAGAATGAAAACATAAATTCTTAATAAACAAATGATAAAAATAATCAGTTATCCCCAAGAAAGCGAATGGGATATTTTAATAGAACGTCCAGCTGTAGATCAAAGTCGCTTATTCGAAATTGCTGAACGTATATTCAAGGATATTCAGAAAGATGGTGATAAGGCTGTATCAAAGTACAGTGAGCAATTTGATGGCACTTGCTACAGTTTTTCGCCATTAGACTTGAGTTTTATAAAAGGTGCGGAGAGCAAAATTCCCACTTCTTTCAAAGAAAGCATCGATAAGGCCTATCAAAACATTTATAGGTTTCATGCTTCACAATCGGAAGCAATCAAGAAGATAGAAACTACAGAAGGGGTGGCCTGTTGGCGTGAAAGTCGCCCCATCAATAAAGTGGGTGTTTATATTCCGGGTGGTTCGGCTCCTCTCTTCTCAACAGTATTGATGTTGGGTATCCCTGCTAAGATTGCAGGATGCAAAGAAGTTGTTCTTTGCACTCCTCCCGAAAAAAACGGAGATCTCAACCCGTTCATTCTCTATGCGGCCAACTTAGTAGGTGTTCAGAAAGTGTATGCAGTGGGGGGTGTTCAAGCCATTGCGGCTATGACGTTAGGAACCGAGTCAATACCTAAGGTGGATAAGATATTTGGTCCAGGTAATCAGTATGTGACTGCTGCAAAGCAGATTGCACAACTTTATGGCACAGCCATTGATATGCCCGCTGGCCCTAGTGAAGTGTTAGTTATTGCCGATGAATTCTGTGATGCTGAATTTGTAGCTGCCGATTTGCTTTCGCAAGCAGAGCATGGACCCGATAGTCAAGTGATATTACTGTCAGACAGTAAAACTGTGATTGACGAGGTCAATGTAGCTTTGCAGGAACAATTGGAACAGCTATCTCGCAAAGAAATAACTGCAAAAGCTTTGCAAAATAGTCAAGCCATATTATTGGAGTCAATTGATGAATGCATCAACTTTAGTAATCGCTATGCTCCCGAGCATTTGATATTGGCAATAAGCAATGCGGATGATAACATTGATAAAATAGAAAGTGCCGGCTCTGTCTTTTTGGGCATCTATAGTTGTGAAAGTGTTGGCGATTATGCATCAGGCACCAATCACACATTGCCAACCAATGGCTTTGCACGCTCCTATAGTGGAGTATCTGTGGATAGCTTTGTAAAGAAAATTACTTTCCAATCTGTTTCTGAAGCAGGAATAAAGAATATTGGTCCGTCTGTAGAGATGATGGCTGAGGCTGAACAATTAATGGCTCACAAGAATGCAGTTACTATTCGCCTCAATAAAATTAATAGACAATGAATATAGATATAAACAAGCTGGTAAGGACGAACATACTTAACTTGAAACCCTACTCTAGTGCACGCGATGAGTTTTCTGGAGCAGAAGGAGTGTTTCTTGATGCCAATGAGAATCCAAATGGAAATTACAACCGTTATCCCGATCCACATCAAGTAGAACTGAAGAGTGTGCTTGCTAAAGTGAAATCAATTGCAACAGAAAACATCTTTTTGGGCAATGGTAGCGATGAGGTAATAGATTTAATATTTCGCGCATTTGCCAACCCTAGTAAAGATAAAGTGATTGTTTGCCCTCCCACCTATGGTATGTATGAGGTTTCCGCTAATATAAACGATGTGGAAATTGTGAACATACCATTGCTTCCCAACTTTCAACTAAACAAAAAGGCTATCTTTGATACTATA
>CAYTJC010000052.1:2691-9157 GCA_964437875.1 uncultured Dysgonomonadaceae bacterium | reverse complement strand
TTACAGTTACTACAGTAAATAGATTCATGGCAAATCACTCTTTATTATAAACTTCAATATATTTTGCAGCTATGGTAGCCTCTGAGTAGTTATTTACAACTTTGTTGCGAGCATAAGCCGATAAATCTTCTACCCTAGCTTCTTGCAACCCCCATAGTATGCCATTGGCTAAGTCTTGTGCATCTTTGTAGTTGGCAACGTATCCGTTCTTTTTGTGGTCTATCATTTCTGGAATGCCCCCAATGTTGAACCCAACGCACGGTGTGCCACAAGCCATCGACTCCATAATGGTATTGGGCAGGTTCTCTTGCAGCGAGGGTGTTACAAACACATCTGCTATATTGTATATGTTGGGCATATCTGCAGGGGCAACATAGCCCAGATTAATAGCAGGCAGTGCCAATTGTACTGATATTTCTTCGCCATTGCCACCAGCTATAAGAAATAGAATATTGTTGTTTTTCTTCGCTATAATTTTGGAGGTTTCTATCAAATAGTCAATTCCTTTTCTTTTGTCAGACACTTTTGCTGCCGCAAACAGGACTATCTTTTTGTCTTTAGGCAAATTTAAAGCTTTTCGCAACTCTATTTTCTCTTGTGGCTGATATGTTTCTGTATTGATTGGATTGGGAATTGCAGTTACTGTGTGATTGTTGGTAAGTTTGCTTTTCAGGGCAAGTTTCTTTAGCCAATTGCTGCATGCAACAAAATGTATGTGCCCAAGAGAATAAGCCGCTTGTTTGCGTAAAAAAGTAGAGTAGGAGATGTCATATTTTGATGGATTGTTAAGGTAAGGACAGTTTCCGCACTTCTCTTCAAAGTGAGTGCACTGCCCTGCATGGTGACAAATGCCTGAAAAGGGCCACATATCGTGCATGGTCCAAACTATCTTTTTACCACTTGCCACTATTTTGCCAATCTCTTTTATCGAGAGCATACCTTGGTTAATCCAGTGTAGATGAATAACATCTGCTTTCTTAAATTCGGGGTGTTGGTTTATAGAAACCCCAGTGTTGGCAATAGATATATCAAATAGATTCTTTTTAGAAAAGCCATTTCTGACGTATATTACACCTCGTTCGACAACAAAGCGTGCTTTGTTAATGAGGCTGTTTCCTACTTCAACAACATTTGGGTTGTCAGATTTTTTGTTAATTGTAAGCATATGTGCCTTAACACCATTCTTGTTTAGTGCTTCTAGCAATCTGTAAGCTGCTATAGCAGCTCCTCCTTGTTGGTCGTGTGTGCTTACAATTAAAACCCTCATATTGTTATTTTTCTACCTTTTTTATTTTCTGCCAGTAATCTCTTTGCTTTTGAGTCTTTGGTAAGAAAGGGACAAGACAAAGCCTGTTTCGCCTGCTCGGAAGCTCTCGGTTCTTACCAAGACTTTATGAAAAGTCGCCTTTTGCCATCCGTTGCAGTCTTCGCTTTGCCTTTGCCCAGAATGAATTAGTTCTTTGATAAAACTGCTCAAATTGTTGGCGTGCTTCTGCACTTTCTATTATCTCATCGTGCTTCGTTAGTTTCAGTTCTCCATCAAACAGGCCCATGTCATAAAAATTCTGTGTACCACTGTTCTCTCCACTTCCATCAAACCCAATATTGTGAATGAGAGATTGGCCTGTGTTGAGCGATAGTTTGTTGTTCAGAAACAGCGATGCATTCCAACGAATAGCCCACGAGTTGTTTTTTCCTTCAACTTGCCTGCGCAACATGCGTGTGTATGGGTATTTCCCATTGAAATCGAATGTTTTGCACAACTTCTTCTCTTTTATCTCTGTTAGAAGCTTTGTGCCATTGGGTCTGAATAGCTTCCACGATTCGCTCCATGTAGCCCATCCTGTGCTGCCCACCCATTTTATCAAGAAAGTATCGGGTAGGTCTAGTCCTGCATAGCAGAAAGAGTGAATGTGTGCCACTTCATCTACATCTTCATACAATGTTAAAGCATTGTTCATAAAGGTGAGGAAAGAGGGGGCTGTAATCAAATCGTCTTCTAACACAATCACTTTCCCGTATTTATCAATAATGGATGTTACTCCATCAATTATGTTAGCCGCCAACCCGTAGTTTACAGGTCGTTCAATAACAGTAACTTTCTTAAATCCTTTGGCTTGAGAGAGAAGTTTGCGTGTTTCCTTTACAGGTTTCTCATCTTCATAATCTTTTGCTCCATCCGAAAATGCAAACAGTTCGCTGTGTGCGCATAGTTCGTTTTTTTGGAGAGCCTCCAATACTTGTAGGGTGTGCCAAGGTCTGTTGTAAGTAAATAAAATGATGGGGGCCAGTTTTTTTATATCCATGAGGTGCAATTGTTAGAATTACAAATTTACATAATTATTCACGCATTTAAGAGACAAAACAGAAAATGAAGCAAAGAATACCCCAGAACATTTCGAAAATTTTCACGAATGTGTCTGGGGTTGTATTTTATAAGAATTTTCTTACAAAGATTATGCGGAGTAGTCGTTATCCATAAACAACTTTACCACCGTCATCTTTACTCTCATCTAGTCCGTTGCTATATTGCTTCATAGCACGTAAGCTCATACCCATGCTCGAGAATCCACCATCGTTGTAGAGATTTTGCATAGTGATTTTGCGTGTAAGGTCAGAAAACATTACAATACAATAATCGGCACAGTCATCAGCATCAGCATTCCCTATAGGAGCCATGCGTTCTGAGAAATCTAACAAGTCCATCATTCCTTTCACACCGCTTCCTGCAGTTGTCATGGTGGGCGATTGAGAAATAGTATTTACTCTCACACCTTTTTCGCGACCATAGATATATCCAAAGCTGCGAGTAATAGACTCAAGCAATGCTTTAGCATCTGCCATGTCATTGTAACCTGTAAATACACGTTGCGCTGCAATATAAGTAAGAGCTAATACAGATCCACCTTCAGTGATGGCATCCATTTTCTTAGCTGTTTGCAGCATCTTGTGAAATGAAACTGCGGATATGTCAAGAGTCTTGTCCAAAAGGTTGTAATCTAAATCGTCGTAAGTTCTTTTCTTGCGAACATTGGGCGACATACCAATTGAGTGTAAAACAAAATCAATTTTGCCACCTAGTATTTCCATTGATTTAGAAAACACCATCTCCAAATCTTCTACATTGGTAGCGTCGGCAGGCAGTATTTCAGCGTTTAGTTTCTTTCCAAGTACATCAGTATCGCCCATTCTCACTGCAACTGGTGTGTTTGAAAGAGTAATTATGGCTCCTTCTTCAACAGCACGTTCAGCTACTTTCCAAGCAATTGACATATCGTTGAGGGCACCAAATATGATTCCTCTTTTTCCTTTTAATAAGTTGTGTTTCATCTTTAAAAATATATTTTGTATTTATCTATTGCTCAAATATTTGCACAAAAGTAATAAAAATGTGCAACTGATAAACGTTTTTAGGCTTTTTTAGTTCAAATTCTTCTCAATTTCCGATTGCTTTAAATGCTTGTTAAATAAAATCTAAAATGAATTTGGTAAACAGAATTAAGAATATCTCCGCACAGATGGTCGTGAGCTTGCGTTCATTATACCTTTAAAGAATAATAAATATACATGTCTTACTTGTACAAATAGTTTTCATCTTTAGGATTAAAATATATGACAAGCAACGGCAAATAATGTAGAAAATTACATTAATAATCACTCAAGAAAACAGAGATGTGTTGTGTCTTGATTATAAGTTTGTTAATAATCTTTACCTACAATCGATATTAGTTACTTATTAATTATTATTTTATTATCTTCGTACTTCAAACAATTAATTAAAAAACAAAACATGAAAAAGATTACTAACTTGTTTGTCGCGTTAATCTTGTTATCCTTTATAACAGGGTGCGGCACACAACAGAAAACATTATTACCTGGTGCAACGCAAGCACCTTATGTTTATGGTGAGCGAACAGAGCAAGCGCGCATGATTCTTGAAGCCGAATTGATATTTAACGATCTTACCGCTACACAACTGAAGCCGGGTGTGGGGAAAAAGATGATTAATCAGATTAGTAACCCTGCATTGCGCCAACTTGCCATGGAGTTGCACAACAAAACATACAAACCTGGTTTGCGTCTTGCTAACTATGAAGCTTTCATGAACACTAAAGCTTTGGGACGTAAGTATCGCATTGGCGATGGTCTTAGTAAATATGAAGGTATAACAGGTATTGTGCTCGAAGTTGGTGAGCAGCCTGTGTTTGTGGGTCCTACTCACGGCGAGCGCATTTCGCTTGTTGTGCCCAATTGGACACGACGTGCACCCGAAGGTGTTAAACCCACCGAAGATCCTGCTGGATGGGGTTTGCATAGCAAGGAGTTTGCACTGCAAGAAGGTATCAATATGATTAATATAGAGCAAGAGGGATTGGTGTATGTGCGTTACTATACTGAAGACGAACCTGTGAATCACCAACCTATAGAAGTGCATTTTCCTACAGGGAAAGAAAACGGATACTTCGATGTTACACGTGGAGATAACGATGCAGATTTTAATAGACTGCTTGAAAATGCGGTGAGCCCTATTCTTGACATGAGAGGTAAACATATTCAAGTAGCTTTCCCAGTAGAACGTCTCAAAGAGCATACTTGGGGAAAGGGAGTTGAACTAATTAATAATTTTGATAAAATTGTTGCTTTGCAATACCGCTTTACTGGATGGGAAAAGGAGCAAGTAATACCAAAGAATCATGTGTTGGCACGTGTCAACTATCATTACTATATGTTTCGCGATGGTGATGGAGTTGCATACGCTGACAACTCTATTCACTTAGTTGCAAATCCTGCTAGCACCATCAAAGACGATCCATGTTGGGGTTTTAGTCACGAACTAGGACATGTGTTGCAAATGCGTCCACAAATAACTTGGAGTGGTATGACCGAAGTGAGTAATAATATTATGACTCTTTATTCAACTACCATGTTGGGAAATCGTAGTCGCTTGTCTGAAGGGAAGCATTATGCTAAAGCGCGCGAAAATATTCTTGACCGTGGCATCTCTTATCTAGGGTCTTCAGCTGGTGGCGAAGGCAATCAGTATGGCGGTGGTGGTACCACAGATGTGTTTCAGCGTTTGGTTCCATTTTGGCAGTTGCATCTCTATTTTGTAGAACAGGGCTATCCCGACTTCTATGCCGATTTGATGATTGCTATGCGCAATCAAGAACCTCTTAGCGGACGCAACCGCAACGATGGTTGGTTAGATATGTTAGAGTTTACACGCCTAGCTTCAAAAGTGGGCAAGACAGACCTTACTGAGTTTTTTGATCGTTGGGGCTTTTACTATGTAGGCAAAGTAGAGGGTGACGATTATGGAAAATATTCATACGATATTACGCAAGAGGCAGTGGATAATGTGAAAAAAGCTATTGCTGACATGAAGCTACCGAAGCCTAAAAAAGACATTACATTATTTGAAGATTAAGCTAAGAAGCTAATTCAAATAAATATCATTATATAACAATCTCTTTCTGCAGAAGCAGGAGGAGATTGTTTTTTTAAGTCTATTGTGTAATGCTTATAAGGTTGTTCTTAATAATAGTCATTTGATAAATTCATCTAAATAACCCCTCCTTTTGAAACAATTAGTACCTTAATTGTTATACTGAGAGAGAGATTGTAATTGAAAAAAATAAATATACTATGATTATTACATACGTCTATCACAGTTGCTGTGCAATAGAATTTGAAGAGTTTTCTGTAATCATTGATTATTATGAAGACGCTTTTAAGGAGGAAGAAACTGTTGGGTGGGTTAATAAACATCTCCTCCAAAAAGAAAAACCCTTGTATGTGCTATGCACTCATTCTCATCACGACCATTTCAATGAAGAGGTGCTTTCATGGGATCGGGATAAAGATAATATCACTTATGTGTTTTCGAAAGAAGTGGCAGATACATTGACAGATATACCCTTGCTGAAGGATGAGAAGATATTTTATCTGGATAAGCTAGAAGAGTATAAAGATGATAACTTAAAGATAAAAGCCTACGGCTCTACAGATGCTGGTGCAAGCTTTTATATTGAGCACAATGACAAGAAAATATTTCATGCTGGCGATTTGAACAATTGGCACTGGAACGAAGAGGTGGCTCAAGATGAGGCTTTAATGTTCGAAAATCAGTATATTTGTGAATTAGAGCTGTTGGCTGAAGAGGTAAATGAAATTGACATTGCCATGTTTCCTCTCGATCCACGTCTTGGAAAAGACTTTACGCTTGGTGGGAAGCAGTTTATCAATAGAATTAAAACCCACAACCTGTTGCCGCTCCATTTTGGCGACAACTACCAACTATTAAAACAATTTGAACCTATTGCTCGTAAAGCAGATTGCAATTTGCTAGAGCTGAAGCATAAGGGACAATCATTTAAACTATAAATAAGAATATGGAAATTAAAAGCAGATTCGATCATTATAACATCAACGTATTAGACCTTCAAAAAAGTCTCGACTTCTACGA
>CAYTJC010000052.1:0-2681 GCA_964437875.1 uncultured Dysgonomonadaceae bacterium | reverse complement strand
AAAAAGCCTTAGGTTTGAAAGAAGTACGCAGAAAAGAGTCTTCTAATGGCTCATTTGTATTGGTTTATATTGGTGACGACACCACTGGATTTACCTTAGAACTAACTTGGTTGAGAGACTGGGACAGACCTTACAAACTGGGCGACAATGAGCAACACTTGTGTGTGAGAGTAGAAAACGATTACGACGAAACACGTGCCTTCCACAAAGAAATGGGTTGCGTTTGCTACGAAAACGAATCAATGGGACTTTATTTCATCAACGACCCCGATGGATATTGGATAGAAATACTACCTTTGAAGCGATAAACCAACTTCGATTGATTGAGAGAAAATAGAATGAATTATTTTAATTACAAACGCCGCTTTGCCAGCGATGTGCAGATAGGTACTATCACACTGGGGAGTGACCACCCCATACTTGTGCAAACAATGACTAGCACCGACACCCTAGACACTGAGGCTAGTGTGGCCCAATGCGAAAGAATTATTGAAGCAGGTGGTGAACTGATAAGGCTCACTGCTCAAGGTGTGAAACATTCAGAGAACCTGAAGAACATTCACCAAGCCTTGCAAGAAAAAGGGTACAATGTTCCTTTGTCGGCCGACATTCACTTCAATCCACGTGCAGCCAACACGGCTGCAAAATATGTTGAGAAGGTGCGTATCAATCCTGGCAATTTTGTTGACAGAACAAAGTCTTCTGCATCCGTTGATTATACGGATGAGGAATATGCTCATGAACTAGAAAAGATTGAGGCTAAGTTTGTGCCATTTCTAAATATTTGCAGAGAGCATGGTGCTGCGGTGCGTATTGGTGTTAATCATGGTTCGCTCTCGGAGCGTATTATGAGTCATTATGGCGATACACCCGAAGGAATGGTGGAGTCGTGCCTCGAATACCTCAGAATTGCCTTGGCACATGATTTTAAGGATATTGTAATATCGTTGAAATCTTCCAATACTTTGTTGATGACCAAATCGGTGCGGCTACTCATAGACCGCATGGACGCGGAGGATATGCACTTCCCCCTACATTTGGGTGTAACCGAAGCAGGTGGTGGCGAAGATGGTCGCATTAAATCGGCCGTTGGTATTGGTGCATTGCTTTCGGATGGTATTGGCGATACTATTAGGGTATCGTTGAGCGAAGACCCCGAGTGCGAACTGCCAGTTGCTCAGAAAATGGTGGACTATGTGGCACTTCGTCAAAATCATGCCCCAATTGAAGCTGAGCCCAGCAAGAAGTTTTCTTTTTTCTCAACCGATAAACGTACTACCCACACAGTAAGAAACATTGGCGGCGAAAGCTTGCCTGTGGTCATCACAGATAGGTCTCAAAACAGCGGCAGTGCCATCAACATGCACTTCATTCCCGATTATGTATATGTGGGAAAAGAGATTCCTGCTGATATGCCCAAAGGCATGAAGTTGATTCTCGATTATCAATCGTGGACAGATCAGGTAGATCAATATCCGCTTTTTACTGTTGAGGAATTGGATGCACTCACAAGTTGCAATAGTAAGTTGAAGTTTCTTCAACTCACTTATTCCGACTTAGCGAAGTATAATCTGATAGAAAAGCTGAAACAGTTAGACAATACAGTTGTTATTCTAAAAACAAATCACACCAATGGAGTAGGAGAGCAACGTGCATTTATGCACCAATTGTTGGAAAACGATTGTTCTATTCCCGTTGTTCTGCATCGCACATACAGTGAAGACCAAGCTGAGGACTTGCAAGTAAAAGCAGGTGTTGACTTTGGTGCACTGCTATTGGATGGATTCGGAAATGGCATAATGCTCTCTAACGAGGGCACTATTACGGCCACAGAAATAGATGGCTACATGTTTGGCATATTGCAAGCTGCACGCGTGCGGACTAGCAAAACAGAGTTTATCTCTTGCCCTGGCTGCGGACGCACCTTGTTTAACTTGCAAGACACAGTTGCCAAGATAAAAGAATCGTTCTCGCACCTCAAAACCTTGAAAATAGGTGTGATGGGTTGCATTGTAAATGGTCCTGGCGAGATGGCCGATGCCGATTATGGATATGTGGGGGCAGAGCCTGGCAAAATATCTCTTTATAAGAAAAAAGAGCGTATTGAGAAGAATATTCCTGAGGCCGAAGCAGTAGATAGATTGATAGCTCTCATCAAAAAACATGGCGATTGGGTGGAACCGTGAGCCAAATTCGGCTAAAAACATTGTTTTTTACACTTTTTGCAACATCTAAGGCGTTTTTATTTTGTAGTTGTTGAAAAATATAGTAATATTGCACCCGATTTCAATGCGATAACATTGATATTGGTCCCATAGCTCAGTTGGTTAGAGCACCTGACTCATAATCAGGGAGTCACAGGATCATGCCCTGTTGGGACCACAAAAAGACAGCCTCTATTATGTTCATCCGAGCATAATGGAGGTTTTTTTATATGATATGAAATGGTGGGATGCTATATTATACGTAGTGATAAATTGGGTAAATTCTACATCGGGGTAACTCAAGACGATGTAGTTTCACGAATCAAGAAACATAACGATGGTTCATATGGTAAACATGTAATCCGCTCGCCGATTTCCGAATCGGGCTTGCCCCGTGAAATGTGAATTGTTATTTCATTGGTGGCTTGCCCCGAGAAATAATGCGAAACGTTAAAATCTATGATTTTATTTCACGCT
>CAYTJC010000051.1:0-9300 GCA_964437875.1 uncultured Dysgonomonadaceae bacterium | reverse complement strand
CCGTAAAGGTTATGTGTGTGTTCAACAATAAAGTAGAGCCTTCAATTACCTCCTCAGCCCTAAGAATGAGATGCAAGATGGTATCTTTCAAATCTTGTAAGGTAGAAGATAAATTACGCTCTACTCTCAGTTGGTCAAACACACTTTGAGAAATAATAAGAATCTTCTTTGTGAGCCTGGCTTTCGATTTTTCGAAATACAACTTCTCTACCGATAGATTAGTGCCCCCTTTCAAGAAAATATCTTGCTCAAACTCATCCATCTTGTCAGCTTGGGCTCGCAATGGCTCTTCGTAAGTCAATAATACCTCATTAAACAGATACAGGGCCACCTCATCAGGACTTTCAAAATGGGCAGGCGTATTTTCCATAAATTTAAAAGAGGGCCTATGAATGGTAACCAGCGTTTTGTGGTTCATAAAAAAAGCCACCTTGTTACTTATTTGCTGCACCCCTATCACCTTTTCGCTCTCAGCGGCAGTGTATGCCCTCAGTATTATAAACAGATAGTCTGCAGATCTCTCAATTTTTGGTAAGTGACCAAACTCAAGTGCATCTTCAATAAAGTTTTCATCTATCTCAAAAGGGAGCGAGGCAGATTTTATTTCTTCTTCAGTAGGGTTTTCAAGATCTATCCAAACAAAGTTGTCAAACTTGTGTACTTTTTTGCTCATTGCTTATTAGGTTTTTGTTGTGTGTGTGTGCGTGTGTGTTGGGTTGTAGCCGCTCGCACAATGTCATTAAGTTAAGCAACTCTATAACGCATTTTTTGTGCTATTGGTCAAATATTACTTTTCTTTATTTGCATTTCAAGCCTGTAAGGCTGGCATAATTCAGCCCAAGGTGAAGCCTTGGGAAATAATTGCTAGTTAATAATATTGAGGGCTGAAAGCCTGGCATAAAGAGAGATATCAGGCTTATCAGCCCTCAATTAATGACTCCTTGATTTTACACCCAACCCTATTGGTTATCATTCAGATGCTAAGCTGTGAGGCCTGCAAGGCTAGCAAAAGAAATATAATCTCATTCATTCTACTTATAAGCAGTCATTGTAATAATCAATACCATAATTATCTAAAAACAATTTATATACAAAGATACAATATTTAGTAATGATGAAAATGGAATGCACTGCAAATTTATGTCAGCCTTACAGGTCTCTGAGCACCACGATTAAACGATACCCAAGGCTTCACCTTGGGCTAACAATAGTACAGTAAAAAAGCAATAAAGATAGTCTTCGTTAAACAAGCTCGTCCGAAGTATCAAACACCCCCTACATTTTTTCAAAATTGATACATTGGTAGAATGTATTTATCTCTAAGTATCAGAATTACCCTTTGTTCCTATCATCTTTCTCCATTTTATCAGTTAATTCATTTTCCAACTCCTCAATACTGGGAAGTTTTGTTTTTAAGTTCTCTGGAATTGCATCTGTCAAGCGATACTCACTTACACCCATTGGTTTATTTATGTCGCGTAAAGCATATTCTGCTTCAATCCTGTCTTTTTTCTTGCATAATAGGATACCAATACTTTTGTTGTCTTCTGGTTTCTTTATTTGACTATCTATAGCCGACAAGTAAAAATTCAACTTACCAGCATACTCAGGTTTAAATTTCCCAGCTTTAAGTTCAATAACGATGTAACACCGTAATTCCAAATGATAAAAAAGCAAATCGATAAAATAATCGGTTTCACTAATTTCAATTTTATACTGTCTTCCGAGAAAAGCAAATCCCTTACCAAGCTCAAGAAGAAACTTCGTTATGTTTTTGACCAATTCATTCTCAATTGCCCTTTCAAGTGCATCTTCTTGCAAACCCAAAAAATCAAAATTGTAGGGATCCTTTAAAGTTTGTGTTGCTAATTTTGAATGATGTGGAGGCAAAGTATTAGAGAAATTAGTTATTGCCTTTCCTATCTTAAAAAATAGTCTATTGTCTATTTGAACTTCTAAGGTCTCTCTGTCCCATCCGTTTTTAACAATCTCATTGCAATAAAACTCAGCCTCTTCAATATTCTTTATTTTACTAACTATCAATCTATTATGTCCCCATGGTATTTGTGCCACGCTTTGTGGCACAAATTCATATTTTTCAGAGTAGAATTTATACCATTGCCTAATAGCATATAAATTACGCCTTGAAAAGCCTCTGATTTCAGGAAATTCCTTTTTCAATTCAATTGCAGTCTGTTCAATAAATTTGCTCCCCCAATCAGTGTTTTCTTGTCTTTCAGAAATATCTTTTCCTATTTCCCAATACAGTTCAAGTAGCTGACTATTAATAGTCAATGCTACTTTTGTCTGTGCTGCATGAATTTTAGATTTTAATTCCTTAATCCAATTATAGTAGTCCTGCAACTTTAATTTATCCTCCATGTTACCAAATTAATCAATTGTTTCTGTTAGCAAGCTTTATTATAAAACATCTATAAAAAGTTGTTGTTTTATATTTTATCTATACGACAATAAGTTTTACATTTTAGCAATTATCACATTAGCATCCCTAATTTTAGCTTCTAAAGTGCATTTTTTATTTCTCCCGTTGGCGCGGATATCTATCCGCCAGCTTTGGGAACTTGTGCAAATTTTGCACAAGTTGCCGTTTTATCCAACTCCCCTTCAGAATAAATATTGCCTAAATGCTTCGTAACAACACTCCTATCCACCTCAAACAAATTGGCAATCTTCTGTTGTGGTAGCCAAAATGTTTCGTCCTCAAAGCGAATATCTATTTTCACCTCCCCATTGGGTGTGGTGTACAAAATAATTTCTGACTCTTTCATCTGTTTTACCTTTTAGCCTGTTTACCTGTTTCCATCACCCCTTTACACTCCTCTCCACAATACCAGTCTCCTCTTCCGTCAACCCATAAAGTTCTTAACCTAATTGGTTTATTCTCTGAATAGAGGGCGGTGGTGTCGATAGAGAGGTTGCATGTTTTATCTTTATTTGCAAGCCCAAATTTAAACATTTAATTTGAGAGGTTAAGTGAATCGTGCAATTTATTATATCTTAAGAGTTGACACAAACTTGTAGAAATAACAAGTGCTGAACATCTGTTGACAAGTGTTCAACAAAATCCAACAAAGGAAAGGAAAGAAAAGGAAAGAAAAGAAAAAGAAAAGATATTGTAGATACTATCGTATCTATGTTAGGATGCCATGCATCCAACGCAAAAGTGAATCTGCTGAAAAAAAACTTTTTTTGTTATTATTTTATTGATAAACTTGCTTGCGTTATGAAACGCCTCTACCCTACAATGATTTTAAATTCTAGAAATTGTGTTTACTACTACTCGCTAACAATTAACGCCTTACCCCTCAGCAAGCAAAATAAAAAAAACATAAATTCCTCCATTTCAACATTCATATTACTATTTTATCTATATTTGTCGCAGAGAAAAAGTGAGAGGGAAACGGGGCTCTTTCTTCACCTTTTTCCGAAACATTTCTACCGCTGTAGATTAGGCAAACAACAGATAAAAACACAAAACAATGCCGTGGAAATGTTTTGAAATACCAAAAAGATGCTTTTTTAAAGCATAACTGAGAGAAAACACCATGAAACAAGAAAAAACTACCAAGGATTGAAAAACAGATAGTTGACCAGAAAACCCAATGGCGCGCATTGGATTTCAAACTATGCAAACATGCACAAAATGAGCAACATACCCAATACAGACTGTTTTACATCCTTTTTGCAGCCGGTGAAAGCAAGTTTCAACTGTTTTGTACATTTTGTAGGCCAACAAAATGTTTTGAAAAGTAGAAATAAGCATGAACCTCCTTGGAGATTTCGCCTCAACAAAATTCTATTTTACAAACAATAGAATTGAGTTCTTTGAAATATTTTCATAACCGACAAACCTTCAACAACTTCTGTCATCCCAACACATAGTGAGGGATTTGTATGAAGAGTTTGCAAGTATTCAAACAGATGCTTCACTACGTTCAGCATGACAGGGTAGATTGGAGGTCAATGAGCTTGTTGGAGTTTTCGGAAACTGGCGCGAGTGAAAAAAAGACAGGTCGCACCCTACTCTTTATGCCTACTAATCAACAAATAAACTCTTAACTATACCCCCCTCAACATTACCACCCCATAAAGTGTTTAACCAGTAAGGTTGGGTGAATCCAACTGCATCAATTATTTAATTTGATTATTCTTATGTCTTACTCTCAATCCAATATAAATTCTTCTCTTCACAACAACCATAGCAACAACAAGCCTATTGGGGAGCTGATGAATGACTTGAAAGCCAAAATGAAACTTGTTTTTCATGACCGTGCCAATATTGATAAAATGGCTGTCAAAAGAGGTTTACCACCCTTTGTGTTGCGCGAAATAATGTCTGTGAACCCTCTCTCTATCTGCATCAAAAAAGAATACGGTGGCCGTGGAGCATTGCCTCACGAGATTCTTGAGCTGATGGCAACAGCATCTTACGAATCGTTGGCACTCTGCCTTACCTTCGGGATAAACTCTGCATTGTTTTTACAACCATTTGCAAAATATGGACAAGAAGAGGTGAAAGCTCCTGTGTTTAAAAGATTTTTGAATGAGAAAACGATGGGCGGACTCATGATTACCGAACCCAATTTTGGTAGCGATGCACTAAACATGCAAACATCTTATGTAGAACGTGAGGGAAAGTATCACCTGAAAGGAACCAAGCACTGGGCGGGCCTCACAGGATGGGCCGAATATTGGCTGTTGACAGCACGAAGAAAAACAGATGCTGCCAGTTTGCAGCGCGATATCGATTTCTTTCTGGTGGATATGAATGCTCCCAATCAGGCCATTGTAGTGGAAGAAGTGTTTGAGAACCTCGGATTGTATGCCATTCCTTATGGTAGAAACCGTATCGATTTGGAAGTTCCCGTTACTCACAAACTACAACCGCACACCACAGGTATAAAAATGATGCTCGATTTGCTGCACAGTAGCCGAATGCAGTTCCCAAGTATGGGAATGGGGTTCATTCAACGCATGCTGGACGAGGCCATAGATCATTGCAAACAGCGATTTGTGGGAGGCCGAAGCTTGTTGAGTTACGACCAAGTGCAACACCGATTGTCGAAATTGCAAGCATTCTACACCGTGTGTACGGCTATGTGTGTAAACAGCAGTGATAAACTGAATGCAGAAATAGATATGGCAACACATGGGCTGGAGGCAAACGCTGTGAAAAGTGTGATTACCGATATGATGCAAGAAGCTGCTCAATCTGCCATGCAATTGATTGGGGCAAAGGCTTATAAACTCAACCACATTGTGGGTCGTGGCACAATGGATAGTCGTCCTTTCCAAATATTTGAAGGATCTAACGATATTCTGTATGCACAAATTACCGAAGGGTTGATGAAACTGATGAAGAGAGCCAAAAAAATGAATCTTTTCGATTTCTTGAAGGGCTACGATCTCACCAGTAGAGCCTCAGATTATTTGAAGGAGCTCACGAGTTTCAACCTGGACATGGATATGTCTCAACGCAAATCCGTTGGGATGGGTAAAATAATGGGCCGCATCATCTCCATGAATCAAGTATTGAGCTTGGCAGAAAAAGGGTACAGAAAAGATTTAATTGAAGGTGCAACCACTATGTTGCAACAGGAAATAGCGAAACTAATGGTGGGCTTTTCGTTCAACAACAAAACTTCGCTGCTCGAAGATTATGAGGAGAATAGCAAGTGGTTGAATTTTGCGAAGATATAAAACAATATAAGGATATAGAATAGGCTCTTCGCTCGCGCCGATTTCCGAATCGGTCTGCCCTGTGAAATAGAAACTCAGATTTCGCAGGGTAAATGTTGCGCAGCAAAATGAAATTGTGAGAAAAGTTTCGCTACGCGACATTGAAAGGAACAGATAAACATCTGCGCCAGCGAGGCAAAGGGATTAAAAAAAAGGACAGGTCGAAACCTGTCCCTACAATCTGCAAATTAAGAAGTTAACTCTTAATTCTAAATCTCCTCAAACCGTGCAGTGAAGAATCTCAACTGCTTGGGTTCGTAAACAAATCGGAGACCGCGGATGTCTTCTTTGTGTTTGTATAGTTTAATAACCGCATCGGCCACCAAATCCATGTGACTATAGGTATAAACTCTACGTGGAATGGTGAGACGCACTGTCTCAAGCTTTGGTGCATGATTCTCACCCGTTTTGGGGTTTCTACCACCCGATACAATGCCTCGCTCCATGCTTCTCACACCCGACTCAATATAGAGATTGGCTGCAAGACTTTGGGCTGGCAATTGCTCTTGTGGGAGATGTGGACAGAATCTGCGTGCATCTAAAAACACAGCATGACCGCCCACAGGCTCTACAATAGGCACACCTGCTTCCAATAGTTTTTGACCTAAATAGCGCACTTGTTTCACACGGTGTTGTATGTACTCAAATTGCATAGACTCCCGTAGTCCAATGGCCATTGCTTCCATATCGCGTCCCGCCATACCTCCATAAGAGGGCATGCCTTCGTAAACCACTACCAGCTCTTTTGCTTCGTTAAAAAGCTCTTCGTCGTTCATACACAAGAATCCACCAATGTTCACCAAGCAATCTTTTTTGCCACTCATGGTGCAGCCGTCAGAATAACTAAACATTTCCAACACAATCTCGCTGATAGTTTTGTCTGCAAACCCCTCTTCTTGCTCCTTTATGAAGTAGGCGTTTTCAACACAACGTGTGGCGTCGTAAAACACGTTGATGCCATATTTGTTGGTCAGTTCTCTCACTTCGCGCATGTTCTTCATAGATACAGGCTGGCCTCCAGCCAGGTTCACCGTTACTGCCAAGCAAACGTAAGCAATATTCTCTGCACCTTTTTCTTCAATAAGATTTCGGAGTTTTTCAACATCAATATCTCCTTTGAAGCGAATGTCTTTACTGGCATCGTGCGCTTCTTTTCTGATAATGTCTATAAAGATACCACCATTGCGTTCTTGATGATAGCGAGTGGTGGTGAAATACATGTTTCCAGGCACATACTGCCCAGGTTTGATGGCAATTTGCGACAGCAAATTCTCTGCTCCACGCCCTTGATGAGTGGGTACAATGTGTTTAAATCCGAATAGCTCTTGCACAGTGGTTTCTAAGTGTTTAAAGTTTTTGCTACCAGCATAAGCCTCATCGCCAATCATCATTCCGGCCCATTGCTTGTCGCTCATGGCATTTGTTCCGCTATCGGTGAGCAGGTCAATGTAAACATTCTCAGAGTCAATCAAAAAAGTATTGTAGCCAGCCTCTTTGATTACTTCTTCGCGCTCTTCACGTGAAATCATTCTTACAGTTTCAACACTCTTAATGCGGAAGGGTTCCGCAGGGTAAAATTCTTTGTTCATAATAGTATTTTAAAATTTTTCGGTTAGATATATTTATCTTCACAAATATAAAGGAAAAGAGTCATTTATCAAAAGTATTTTGCATTATAATGGGCTATAAAAAGAACTCTACAACATATCTGCAAAGCTCTTAACTGCAGAGGCAAACTTACACATGATGTGTAGATGCAGGTGCTATTTTTATTGACACTATTTTTAATTTTTAAACGAGAATGAAACATATATCAAAATGTATTGGCAATTAGAAGAAAAACACTTAATTTTACTTTTTTAGATGCGATCATTAAAGCATGCTTCTATTTTACAAAAGATAATATATTCATACCCTATAACCATTAAAACTTCCGACTATGTTAAAAGGAATTTCTCCACTCATTTCACCCGAACTTCTTGCTGTATTGGCTCGCATGGGTCATGGCGATGAAATAATATTGGCCGATGCTCATTTCCCTGGCGAGTCATTTAATAGCAGAGTAGTGCGTGCCGATGGGTTGAAAATACCTGAGCTTTTGGCTGCCATTTTACCCCTATTTGAATTAGATAGTTATGTGCCACATCCATTGATGATGATGGCTGCCGTGGAGGGAGACTCACTTGACCCTACTGTAGAGAAGAACTATTTAGAAAGCATTAGATTAAGCAATCCGGATGTAGCCCCTATTTTACGGATAGAGCGTTATGACTTTTACGAGAGAACTAAAAATGCTTTTGCTGTGGTAATGACTGGCGAAACAGCAAAATACGGAAACATCATCTTAAAGAAGGGCGTTACGCCCACTCAACCCTAATTACAGATAAGCATCAATTGTAAAATAACACAATCTAAAACATACAACAAATATGAAGTCTCAACCCAAAGTTGTTGATAAGAAATACATTATTCCTTTTATTCTTATAACCAGTCTTTTCTTCTTGTGGGGTATAGCCAACGACCTCACCAACCCCATGGTTTCGGCATTCAAAAAAGTAATGCCAGAGTTGTCTAACTTTGAAGCGGCACTGGTGCAGCTTGCATTTTACGGGGGCTATGCTACCATGGCCATTCCGGCAGCACTGTTTATTCGTAAATTCTCCTACAAATCGGGGATATTGGTAGGTCTTGGCCTATATGCTATAGGAGCCTTGCTCTTCTATCCTGCTGCAGCTTACGAAGAGTTTTCATTCTTCCTTATCTCTCTCTATATTCTCACTTTCGGATTGGCTTTTTTAGAAACTACTTCCAATCCTTTTATCCTTTTTATGGGGGATTCTGAAACTGCAACACGCAGACTGAATTTAGCGCAGACTTTCAATCCCATGGGTTCTCTATCGGGCATGTTGATTGCGCAACTTTTCGTAATCAAAGTGTTGCGTTCTGCACAATATACGCCAGAAGCTTATGACCAACTTCCTACCGTAGAGCAGGCTGTGATTCGCACGCATGATCTCTCTTTGATAAGTGGTCCTTACATTGCGTTAGGTCTATTAGTCATTTTGATGTTTATACTTGTGGCAGTATCCAAAATGCCTAAAACAAAGGATCATTTGGCCATGCCCCTGAAAGAAACTTTCAGAAAACTATTTAAAAACGAAAGATATCGCCATGGAGTTATTGCACAGGCTTTTTATGTAGGAGCTCAAATAATGGTGTGGACTTTCATTTTTCAGTATGTTGACAACCTCAACGCTGGTAGAGCAACCGATGCCCAACTTACCGCAACTTGGTATAATATGGCTGCTATGACTATGTTTTTATCGGCAAGGGCAGTGAGTACTTACCTTCTAAAATATATTAATCCTGCAAAACTGATGCTCGCATTTTCGATTGGGGCCATAGTTATGACCTTGGGTGCTATTCTCATTGTTGGTGTTGGAGGGCTCTATTGCTTAGTTGGCATTTCTATATTCATGTCGCTTATGTTTCCCACCATTTATGGTATTGCACTAAAAGACATGGGCGAAGAGGCAAAGA
>CAYTJC010000050.1:0-9315 GCA_964437875.1 uncultured Dysgonomonadaceae bacterium | reverse complement strand
CTTAATAAAATCAGACTAAGCTGGGAGCTAGCCTAGTTTTGTAAATCAACAAGCTATTTGTGGCGCTTACCGCTTGTCTCTCTTCCATCCTTTTTAGACTCTCTATATTTACGCAACTCTTGTTGCATAAAAATACGCTCAGCTTGTTGTGCTTTAAACAACTTTTGAGGAGACATTAATTTGTTGAATTTTTCTGAGTACTCTTTATCCAACTCAGCTTCTTTTACCTTCAGATTTATGTTCTCTTCTATTAGCTGTTCATATTCTTCATTAGATATTTCTTCAGACTCTTTGGTAAGTTTCATACCTTCTTGATGCTTACGATGAAGTTCAAGTTTTTTCTTATGAAGCTCACTGTTAAGTGGGAAGAACATGTCAGCCTCTTGCTTGGTCAACTCAGCTTCTTTTATTATAAATTCCTGTTTCTTTTTTTCAAACTCCTGCAAGTTCATAAGCGACTTGTCAGAATCTTGCGCATTTATGAATAATACGTTTATAAATAACGAGAAAACTAAAAGTGATACTATTTTTTTCATGAAAATTATAAGCTATTCAAGTAATCTTGATTATAAATTAAGTCGTAGTAATTTTCTTCTACAAACTGCGTTTCTATATAATCAAAAAAGTCTTCTTCCGAAATTTCCACATCGCTCCAGTAGCTTTGTTCAGAAATAGTAGCGGTTGAAGCTATATTTCTTTCTGATGATTTAGTTGTTGAGTTTGTAACAAGAACTCTAATTGTGAAAAACAGGCCAAAAAACATGGCAGCCATATAAAGCCATGGCTTAGTTTTGTCCCACAACGAAACTTTTGCAACCACAGGAACTTCTTTTTCAGGAAGCTTAGCCATGATCGACTCATTAAATTGAGCAAAATAGTTTTCTGGAACCTTAAATGGAACTTTGTTACTTATATCTGCCAATGTTTGTTTTTTTGTTTCCATACTTTTAACTGGTTGTTCCTTGGTTTGTTTATATTGCTGGTAATTGCTTTACTCGTTATTAAGACTGTCCCATATTTGAAAGGTTTAATTACTTTCTTTTAAAAAACTCTCTACTTTTTTAACCGCATGATGAAATGATGCCTTTAATGCGCCAACAGAGGTGCCAAGGATATCCGACATTTCATCATATTTAAGCTCATTAAAGTATTTCATTTGAAAAACAAGGCGCTGCTTTTCTGGTAAACGCACCACTGCTTTTTGAAGAAGCAATTGAGCCTCATCTCCATCAAAGTATTCGTCTCCTTCAAGTGTGTTCACTAAGAAAGAGTCGGGATCATCGATAGATAAATTAAGTTTTGCTTTTGACCTATTAATAAAAGTAATACTTTCGTTGATGGCAATTTTGTATAGCCATGTCGATAATTTAGCATCACCTCTAAATTTCTCAATGTTTAGCCACGCTTTTATAAATACATCTTGGAGAATATCGTTTGCATCATCGTGCGAATACACCATTTTTCGTATTTGCCAGTATAATCGTTCACTATATTCCTTAACTAGATGTGCAAATCCCTCTTTTTGTGTGTCGGGATTGCGTAGTAACTCCAGTAGATCTTCTTCTTTTGATTTTGTTTCCATACGTTGCGATTCATCGCAAAGATATTGATTTTTATGATATTCTACTCATCTTCATCTCCTTTTTCCACCCATCTTATAAATTTTGCGGCAGATTCTGGGTTGTCTTCCCACCATTTTAATGATTCGGGAAAATAGGCAACACTTATATATCGGCAATAAGTATCGAAGTAAGGCGACTCCACAATTATACTTACAACTGGTATTTGATAACTCCAAAAAAGCCCTGCTTTTGTGCCATCATTTTCTTCACTTAAAACTTCAAAAATAGTACGGGTAACCTCTTTAAATGAATTGTAAAGTTCACTATTTGTAGTGTCTGTTTCCAAAATCTCATTGTTTACCGTTCTCCCAAGGGAGTCTAGTGTGGTTTCGATAGCATTGTAAACAAGTTCTCTGTTTACACCTAGGAGTGTATTTAATGGGGGAGTCTTTTTTGTATTTCTAGAAGGCTCTTTTTTAGTGGAGTGGCGTTCTAGTTGCTTTTGTATAAAGGAACGTTCAATAGGCTCCTCTGCTGTTTCTTTCACACGCATTATTTGTAACATCTCTTCAAAAGCAACCTTTGATCGATAACTGTTTGGCTCAGTAAGCAAGAAAAACTGAAACGAAAGTATGCTTTGCACCCACATTTGCTTATCACTTAGTGCGTGCGCAGAGAGAAGGTAGGCACCACTTTGAAATTTATCAAGATTGAGCGCATTTTCAACATGGTAGATAGTTTTATCTAAATCTTCTTTTTTGAAATAATTGAGAGCAAGATTAAAATGTAAGTAATAATCATTGCCCAATTCCTTGAGAGCTTCTTCTAGTAATGCTATTGCCTCCTCTGGTTTGCCAGTTTCAGCAAGCGACTCGCTTTTAACACCATAAGCACCTATCAGTAATTTTTCATCTTTTGAATCTATAACTTTAGTGCTGTAAACTGAGGCGTTTTCATAATCTCTAAGTTTCAGATATGTTAGCGCCAACTCATAAGTTGCAAACATTGAAGTAGAATCAAGCTTGAGTGCTTCTTTATAAGTTTCTACAGCCTGCTTATATTCTCTAGCATCGTGCTGCTCAATGCCTTTCACAATAAGTTCCTGAACACTTAGTGGTTCATCTGCTTCTTGTGCATAAAGATTGATGAACCCTAAAGCTAATAGAAGAGATACGAAATATTTTTTCATTGGAGATTTGTATTAAAAAAATAAAAGTAGCAAAATATATCCAACTTGCCCTTCTAATTAAATAAAAAATACTGAGTTGTAACACTTGTAAACAAAATGCCCATTAAATAAAGATGATTTTGCAAGTATGTACTTATTATGTGCTACTTTTGCAACAAAACATTACAATTATGAGATACATTCAATTATCAGTTACTACAAGTGCCATTAACGAAAACATCACAGATATACTATCTTTTTACTTAGGCAATATAGGTTACGAAAGTTTTATTGCCACCGAAAACGGTTTAGATGCATATATTCCTCAAAAGAACTTCTCCCAACAAAAGTTAGAAGAGATGTTTCATCTACTGCCTATAGATATGAGTGATTTATTTAAAGACATAGAAGTTGAGTATAAGTTTAATCTTCTGGAAAAAAAGAACTGGAACAAAGAGTGGGAGAAAAACTATTTTAAACCATTGGTTGTGTCCGAGAGGTGCCTTGTAAGAAGTTCATTTCATTTGGTTGATAAAAAATATGATTATGAGATAACAATAGATCCTAAAATGGCATTTGGTACTGGCCATCACCAAACTACTTATCTAATGCTACAAGAAATACTATCACTAAAGCTACAAGATACCTCAGTGCTAGACATTGGCTGTGGAACGGCTGTTCTGGCTATTTTAGCTTCCAAGATGGGTGCTACAGAGATTGTAGCCATCGATTTTGATGAATGGGCCTATTATAATGCAAAAGAAAATGTTTTACTAAATGATATAGCCAATATAGATGTAAGGCTAGGCGAGATTGATTTGGTGCAAAGCGAGAAGTTCGATTTTATCTTTGCAAATATCAATCGCAACATCTTATTGCAAGATATTAAACAATATGCTAATGCAATGCACAAAGGGTCAACGCTCATAATGAGTGGCTTTTACACAGACGATGTTTCTACTATAAAAGAAGAGTGTGAGAAACATAGCTTGGGTTACCAAAAAGTAGAGCAAAGAGACAAGTGGTGTGCGCTTGTATGTACCAAGATTTAAGGTAGATATAAATTTATGTTTTTCTTTCAACGTTAATTGTAGTACTTTTGTAAATCTATTTAAGAAACAAGTTTCAGGTAATTTAAATTATATAAAAGGCTCTTATAGCAAGAGTTTAAACAGATGGATTGGTTAAATGAGTTAGTGTTCGGAACAGGAATTGCACATTCTATGTTCGTTTTTTCGTTAGTAATTTCTATTGGAATTGCGCTAGGTAGAATTAAAATATTTGGAGTGTCACTGGGCATAACTTGGATTCTTTTTGTTGGGATTGCTTTTGGGCATTTTGGGCTCAACATCGATTCTACTGTTCTTCATTTCATGAAAGAATTTGGGCTTATATTGTTTATATACTCTATCGGGATGCAGGTAGGGCCTAGTTTTTTCTCATCGTTCAAAAAAGGTGGTCTCACGCTTAACTTACTGGCAATATCTATTATATTTTTAGGAGTTGCTACTACCTATATTCTCCATTTAGTTACCAATGTGCCAATCTCCACAATGGTTGGTATTCTTTCTGGTGCTGTAACAAACACTCCCGGACTAGGAGCAGCACAACAAACTCTATTCGATACAAAAGGGATTACCGACCCTACCATATCAATGGGTTATGCAGTTGCTTATCCACTAGGTGTAGTTGGTGTTATTGTTTCGTTGATTTTGTTTCGATATATTTTCAAAATCAAAATTGATGATGAAACAAAAGAACTAGATACTTTAGATGAGTCTAAGTTTACCGAAGCTCAAATGTTTTCATTAAAAATTAGCAATCCTGCTATTTTTGGCAAAACACTATCAGATACTAAAAAACTCACCGATAAAGAATTTGTTATTTCTCGTGTAAAACACTCCACGGGCGAAAACTTGGAGATTGCACATCCCAAAACTATTCTTAATAAAGACGACATTGTGCTAGTAGTTTCAAACCTGCAAAACATCGATACCATCTCAGCTCTATTTGGAGGAAAAGTGGAAATGGATCAGAGCGATTGGTCTAAGTTAGATAATGAATTAGTATCAAGGCGAATAATTATTACCAAGCCTGAAATTAATGGCAAGACAATAGGACATCTTAAGCTTCGCAATCTTTATGGAATCAACGTAACACGTGTAAACCGTGCAGGTCTAGATTTAATTGGAGATCCAAAACTAGAATTACAATTAGGTGACAGATTAACTGTTGTAGGCTCACAAAGCTCTGTAGCTAAAATTGAAAGTTTCTTAGGTAACTCCCTGACACGATTGCGAAAGCCAAATTTGGTTTCAATATTTATAGGAATAGCCTTAGGTATGTTGTTAGGTAGCATTCCTTTCATGCTTCCTGGAATTCCACAACCAGTGAAGTTAGGTTTGGCTGGAGGGCCATTAATTGTTTCAATCTTAGTGAGCAAGTTTGGACCTCGCTATAAAATGGTAACCTATACTACTATGAGCGCCAATTTGATGCTGCGCGAAATTGGAATTTCTCTCTTCTTAGCCTGTGTTGGTTTAGAAGCTGGAGAAGGCTTTATTCAAACTATTGTTGATGGTGGGTATATGTGGGTATTGTATGGATTAATTATCACAATAGTTCCTGTACTTATAGTTGGTTCAATTGGAAGATTAGTTTTTAAGATTAACTACTTTACACTGATGGGAGCTGTTTCTGGTAGTATGACAAATCCTCCTGCATTGTCGTTTTCAAATGCATCTGCTGGGAGTGATGCACCAGCTGTAAGTTATGCAACGGTATATCCTCTCACAATGTTCTTACGAGTTGTTACAGCACAAATCTTGATGCTCTCTTTTCTTTAAAAGATAATTGAGTGTTGAGAAGAGTCACGCAAACTGAAACAGTGAATCTTGTATATCACTTTATTTGCAATGTTATGATAAGAATACAAACCCTTTGTTTTTGCAATCGTTTGCACTCTCAAGCGTACAATATGTTGCACTCATTAAGCATGTTATACATAAAAATAGGTAAATTTGAGATAATGCATCACATTGCTAAGATGTATTATCGCCATCACTAGGTTGTAGTTAGTGCTAAGTTCATCGTTTTTTAATTATTTATGTGTATGACTATTGTAAAGTTTAATATTGAATATAAAACTCAATGGGGTGAAGAGCTTTGTATTGCTGGCTCTCTACCAGAAATAGGAAGCTTTGCTGACCAAAAAGCTTTGGTACTCTCTACTACCAATGGAGTTAATTGGAGTGGAGAGATACAGCTACAAGTAATTGGTAAGCAATCACTGGAGTATTACTACTTTGTGCGTAAGGACAAAGATATTATAAGAAAAGAAGTATCTCCCAATCGGATGGTTACGCTTTCTGACAATACTACGTTTGTTATTAACGACCATTGGAAGCAAGAGTTATATCATGCCTATCTATACACCTCAGTATTTACCGAGTGTGTATTTAAGCAACCACTCAAATCAAATTCATCTCCTAAATATAACAAGAGCAAAATACTAAACGTTATCTGTCCTTACGTACAAAAGACAGAGCATGTAGTTATAACTGGACAAGGAGATTTGTTAGGTAATTGGGATTTAAAGCGCGCCTTACCTTTGTCTCCTATCGCATTTGGAGAGTGGCAAATAGAGCTGAATGCAGTCAATTTTCCCTCAGACACTCCTTACAAACTAGCTATTGTTGATAAATTCAATCATTCTAAAGTTCATTGGGAAGATGGAGATAACAGAATACTTCATATCAACAATTCATCTCAAAAGGAAAAAAAGGTAAGTGTTGAGATGGCAATTCCATATAGATATTCCTCTTTTCAGTGGAAAGGCAAGGGGGTCTCTATTCCTATTTTCTCGCTCAGGTCTGAAGAGAGTGAGGGCATAGGTGACTTTCATGATTTAAAAAAAATGATAGATTGGGCAGCAATGACAGGCCAAGACATGATACAGGTTTTACCTATCAACGATACCAACTCAACTGCAAGTTGGAAAGACTCGTACCCCTATAATCCTATTTCTATATTTGCCCTGAATCCTATTTACATCTCAATCAGTCACTATGCATTAGCCAACAAGTCAAGGCTTGAGGATTTCCAAGCTCAAGCAAAGAAGCTAAATGCACTCACAGATATTGATTATGAGAAGGTTTATACTCTAAAATATGATTTTTTAAGAGAACTCTTTTTAGATGAAGGTCAAAAAGTGATGCAATCTGAAGAATATCTCCGTTTCTATAAAGACAATGAAGAGTGGCTCTTTCCTTACGTATGGTTTTGTCACTTACGGGATGTTTATAAAACAGCCAACTACAGAGAATGGGATATATACTCAGTTTATCGCAAAGATATACTAGATAGAATAGCAAGAATAGATGCACAAGTAAAAAATGAGACCAACTTTTATGCGTTTGTTCAGTTTCTAGCCTACTCTCAACTTGGAGAATCAAAAAAATATGCACAAGACAAAGGAGTAGCTCTAAAAGGGGATATTCCTATTGGAATAAACAGAGATAGTGTAGATGCATGGATAGAGCCCCATCTATTTAATATGGACACGCAAACGGGTGCTCCACCAGATGACTTTTCTGTAAGTGGACAAAACTGGGGCTTTCCTACCTATAATTGGAATGAGATGGAGCGCGACAATTTTGAATGGTGGAAGAAACGCTTCAGAAAAATGGCCGACAACTTTGATGCCTACCGCATCGATCATATTCTGGGCTTTTTCCGTATATGGGAAATATCTACGCAACATGTAGAGGGTATATTGGGACACTTTAGCCCAGCATTACCCCTATCGAGGGACGAACTCTATTCCTGGAACTTTCCATTTGATGAGCAAAGAATGGTGCACCCTTATATTCATGAAAACATGCTACATGATGTTTTTGGTGAGTACGCTAATGAAGTTGCAACCGAATATTTAGATGTGTTGTCATGGCAGCGCTTCCAATTGAAACAATTTTGCAATACTCAGCAAAAGATAAAGCAACTTTTTGCGAACAAAAACGATGCTAAAAGTAATACACTTCGCCAAGGTTTGTTTGGATTGTGTGCAGAAGTGTTGTTTGTACCCGATCCGTATAGCCACAATTGCTTACATCCACGTATTTCAGCACAACATACCTATTCGTATAAGCACCTCAACGATTACGAAAAAGATATATACAATAGTATCTACAATGAGTTCTTTTATAAACGTCACAACCACTTTTGGTATGACCAAGCAATGCGAAAACTACCGCAATTGATTTCAGCAACATCTATGATGGTGTGTGGCGAAGATTTAGGTATGGTGCCAGATTGTGTTGATTGGGTTATGAATGAGTTGCGCATACTAAGCTTAGAGATAGAGCGAATGCCAAAACAGAAAAATGCTCTATTTTCAGATTTGAATAGATTGCCCTACCTATCTGTAAATACAACCTCTACACACGATATGTCAACTATAAGAGGTTGGTGGTTGGAAAATAAAGAAAACACGCAAAACTATTATAACAATATACTAGGCAGAGAGGGAGAGGCTCCACAAATGTGTTCTACTGAGATATGCGAGCAAATCATAGATCAACATCTTGCGTCAGATTCAATGTGGTCTATTTTGCCTTGGCAAGACTGGCTATCTATTGATGAATACTTGCGACGAGACAATCCTGACGACGAACGCATAAATGTGCCATCTAACCCACAACACTATTGGAGATATCGCATGCACATATCGCTTGAGCAACTTCTAAGAGAAAAAAAGCTCAATAAGCGAATCAAAATGATGCAACGTTAAAAGAGGTAACTTATAGAAATAACAGATCAAACAAAATTAACCAAACAGCTCCCAATTAGATATATTGCAATATAAACTGTGAGCTGTTTTTGTTTATTGGGTGAGTAGAAGAGTATAATGATTGTTCAGCCAAATACTCCCCCTCACCCGCCTCGTAACATTAGCAGAAAAACTGATGAGGCAAGCATCAGCGGAGAGTGTAACAGATATCACCATACTACAAATACCTCTGCCTTAGAAGTGACAAACTTGAACGACTTATTGATTATACCATTGGTATGGAATCAACGTTTTAACCCACATTATTCATCACACATTTATTATTGTGTGTATTAGTATCAAATAATCAAATCCTTACAGACCTATTGTACTTTAATACAAAAACCCAAATTGTGCAGTGTTCGCTTTTATCCTAGCCCTGAACCTGACGAAGGGCACGTATCTGCTTCGCCAACAACCCCCCTTGAAATGGTAGCCAATATATGTGGAGTTCGACGTCCATGCATCTACGCAAAGCTAAAAACGTGAAGAATACGGGCTAAATAGAACTGTAAAATATAAAAAGTAAACGCATACTTTGACTGGTGATCCGCTAAACAGGATTTCTATCAATTAAAAATAAAAAAGCTGTAATTCAACATGAATCACAGCTTTTTTATTTCTCTTTATATAGTTTTTATACTACATTGGTAACTGAACTGCACCACCAATAAGGTAAACACCTGCCAATGCTACAATAGCATAAAGCTCTGGAAATACTGCCAAAATAAGTGTGTTTGTAAACACGTTATGACCTT
>CAYTJC010000049.1:0-9340 GCA_964437875.1 uncultured Dysgonomonadaceae bacterium | reverse complement strand
ATGCTGCTTTCTTCTTCACCGTGCCAGGACCAAAAATGATATGGCAGTTTGGCGAGCTGGGGTATGATATATCTATTGATCAAAACGGACGAACAGGAAAGAAACCTGTTAAGTGGGACTATTATGACATAGCTGAAAGAAAACAACTATACGACACTTACGCAAAGCTAATAGCATTGCGCAACGAACATCCAGAGATGTTTACTCCATCGGCTACACTTAATTTAAAAGTGTCATCCACCTATTGGAATACGGGGCGTTTCTTAACACTCACTGGTCCAGACAACAACAAACATTTGGTTGTAGTTGGCAATTTCACCAACAATGAAGGTACTTATACAACACCCTTCCCCACCACAGGTGAATGGTACAACTATATGAACACCACCGACACCCTGCAAGTGAATGCACCTACAATACCAATGACTGTTCCTGCCAATAACTTTAAGATATACACTTCATTTTCTACTTCGCAATAAACGAGATATAGAGGAGAAATCTTTCTATTTTTCTATAATAATCTTAGAGAGTGTTCAAAGAAATTAATTTGAACACTCTCTTTATATTTATAATGCACTACTCAATGGATAAGAAACCAAATTGTTTTTTGGCTTTATCTCAATGCACTCTCCGCATTAAATCCTATTTCTCATTCCCTCTTGTACATTTTAGTCTCTAGAATAAACTTTTTAGAGCTTTCTACACTTATGTTTTATCTAAAATAAATTATTTTGAGCTTTCTACGCTTGCGTTTTGCCTGAAATAAATTATTTCAAACTATCTACTCTCGAGTTTTGTCTAAAATAAAGTATTATGAGCTTTTTACTTGTGCGTTTCTGTCTAAATAAAACTTTTCAGGCTTTCTACTCTGGTGTTTTATCTGAAACAAAATAATTTGAAGTTTCTACTCTTGTGTTTATGTCTAAATAATGGTTTAATTCCTTTCCATTGTCTTGTTTCCTTCTAAATAAAAAATTATAGCCTGTCCGAGTACTCTTTATTTAAGCAAATAAAGAATAAAGCATCAAACGACACGCTGTTGATGAAACAAAACTAGTTGCGCTTTAAAAACAAACGATGTTGAAAGATGAGTCTTTGATGGCTAAGAGGAGGTAAGTAATGAAGTAAAGGGGGATGGAAAATGAAAAATAGTTGTGAATGGCCAAGATACTATTTGAATGTTTTGATTTTAATTAGTCTTTTAGAGTAAATCCACTTACTTTTGTTATAAAATGTGTTTCAAGCTACTATGTTGCAGAAACAAGTATATCTTCATTAAATCATATTCACAGAAAATAATTATAACCAAATCATTTTAAACTTACAATGAAATCAAAATTTTCTCTATTGTTAATTGCCAGCATTCTTTTGATTGCGTGCAAGGAAACGCCAATTGTGGATTATCAAGTAATACCACAGCCCAACTCCATTATCTATACCAATGGAGCAACTACTTTGTCCAAAGATGTGAAAGTATATTTCGCAGAAGAGCTGGCACAAGAAGCAGAACTGCTGAAAGAGTATCTGAACACTGATTTTGGAATGAATTCTGAAACAGTAGATAACGAAAGAAAAGGAACCATCGTTTTGGAACTCGACACAGAATATTCTCCAAAGAAAGAAGATGGTTACAAACTTGAAGTAAGCAACAAGAAAGTTGTGCTAACTTCTAATACAAAAGCTGGACTGTCGAATGCCATACAAACATTGCGCCAAATAGTGAGAGACGAAGATGGTAAATTTGTAGTTCAGCAAGGCACTATCGAAGATTATCCCGCTTTTTCGTGGCGTGCATTTATGCTTGACGAGGCTAGACACTTTAAAGGAATGGAAGTGGTGAAGAGCCTGCTTGACGAAATGGCTCTTTTGAAAATGAATGTTTTCCATTGGCACTTAACAGACGATCAGGGTTGGAGAATAGAGATAAAGAAGTATCCTAAACTAACCGAAGTGGGAGCACACCGTGACTCAACAGAAATAAATCACTTTGAGAGCAATATATTTGATGGAAAACCTCACAGTGGATTCTATACGCAAGCAGAAATAAAAGAAATAGTGGAATATGCAGCTAAACGTCACATCATGATAGTTCCCGAAATAGAAATGCCAGGACACTCAAGTGCTCCACTTGCTGCCTACCCCGAACTGGGGGTAACAGGAAAACAGATTAAGGTTCCTGCCAAATTTGGTGTTCACTACGACGTGTATGATGTGACCAACCCCAAGGTAATGGATTTTTTCAGCGATGTTTTTGACGAGCTTATAGCACTATTCCCCTCTCCTGTTATTCATATTGGAGGTGACGAAATTAGATACAACCAATGGAATGACTCTCGTAAGGTGCAAGCTTATATGAAAAAACATGATTTAAAGACTCCTGCCGAGCTACAAGTGTTTTTCACCAACAATATCTCTAATATGCTGAAGGAAAAAGGCAAAAGAATGATGGGATGGAACGAAATTACAGGGGCTCAATTGCATCACTACCAATCTGACGAGGACACAAAAGAGGTGAGCCAAAAGCTTGCTGATGGCACAATTGTTCAGTTTTGGAAAGGAGATCCGGCACTCATGTTGAGCACAATAGAAGACGGGTACGACATTGTGAATTCATATCACGTAAACACCTATTTAGACTATAGTTATGAATCTATTCCGCTAACTAAATCTTATGAATTCAATCCTATTCCTGAGGGATTAGCAAAGGAATTGGAAAGCAAAGTGTTAGGAATGGGTTGCCAAATGTGGGGCGAGTTTATTCCAACTGTAGAGAGCATGCAAACAAAAGTATTTCCACGTATTGCAGCATACTCAGAAGCAGCTTGGACAATGCCATCTAACAAAGACTACGACAACTTTAGAGAAAGACTCCCCTACTTCCTAAATAGATGGGAAGCCAAAGGAATTGTTTATGGTCCGCTTGATTAAAAATTACGCTAGTAAACAAATCAGCCATAGCGGCATGAAGTAATTGCTATGGATGTTTTATATAAAAATAGAAAGCCTTGCATACAATTTAGTATGCAGGGCTTTGTTGTATCTGATGAAACAGTGGTGAAAAAGAGACCTTATACTTATTGATTAAATAGAAAAAAGCTAAACAAAACAGATCATCAAATAATCTTGTATTTATCCTATTTGCATCGGCTTTTTTTGTATTTTTGCTCTATATAAATCTAATATTACTTTTATGCATAATCAAAAGACAGTTTTAAACGTACAATCCGAAATAGGCAAACTAGAAGCTGTTTTGCTTCACTATCCTGGAGCTGAAGTAGAAAACATGACGCCGAAGAATGCCCAACGTGCACTCTACAGCGATATTCTGAACCTTTCTATTGCACAAAAAGAGTATGAGCAACTGTATGGAGTACTCAAAAAAAACGCTCAAGTATTTGAGATAAGAGCCCTCTTAACAGAACTCCTAAAAGATAATGCACAAAAAGAAATGCTATTGAGGAAGATATGCATTACAGAAAATGTGATGAGCTATTTCGATTTCCTGATACAACTATCTGCCAAAGAGCTAACACGCATATTAATTGAGGGTATGCCAGCTAAGATTAATTCGCTCACAGAATTTCTGAAAGATGATTTCTATGCCCTACTACCCCTATATAATTTCTATTTCACCAGAGACCCTAGTGTTACCATTGGCAACAACTTGCTCATTTGCAATATGGCCAACAAAGTGCGTGCTAGAGAGAGTTTCATTGTAAGTGCTATATTTAGCAATCCTAAGTATTTTGATGCAAAAATTATCAATGCAGGCAACTTTGTTGGTGACGGTACATCAGAAATAAACATTGAGGGAGGCGATGTATTGGTTGTAAACAAAGATGTTATGATCATAGGCAACGGTAGTCGCACTAGTAGCCAAGCAATTGATATATTGATTGCGCGATTATGTGAAAATCAAACAGAACGCAAGCACATTATTGTGCAGCAATTACCCCACTCGCCCGAATCATTCATTCATCTGGACATGGTGTTCACGCTGTTAGATACAAACACAGCGATGGTTTACAAACCACTGATACTCGACAACAATCCGTACAAAACTGTAGTTATACAAATTGACAACGGCAAAGTGTCTAAAATTTCTACTGCTAGTAATATCCCTTCAGCATTAAAAAAACTGGGTATAGATATAGATCCAATTATCTGTGGAGGCAACGCCGACGAATGGGATCAAGAAAGAGAACAATGGCACAGTGGAGCCAATTTCCTATCTATTGCTCCTGGCAAAGTAATGTCTTATGCACGCAATGTGCACACACTAGAAGAGTTGAATAAGAAAGGCTTTGAGATAACCTCTGCTTGGGATGTGATTAACGATAAGTACGATGTGAATGCAGCCAGCAAGTGTGTTATAACCATTGACGGATCGGAACTTCCGCGCGGTGGCGGTGGTGCACGATGTATGACAATGCCCCTAAGAAGAGCTGACCTATAAACTGAAAGTGGGTAAAGCCATCTGAAACTCAGAAATATTCATTCTTGTAATTACAAAACTACTAACTTTACAAAACATCTTTTATTTCCGCCAAAGTTTTCACACAAAAGGTGGGAATAAATCCATTTGGTAGATGCCCCTTTGGATTGAACCACAATTGATCAATAGTACTGTTGTAGGCCCCTACTATATCAGCGTCCCAACTGTCGCCAATCATTAATGTTTCAGATTGTTGAGCATTAGTTTTTGCGAGAGCATGAGTAAAAAAATCGGCATGAGGTTTATTAATCCCAATTTCGTCAGATAGAATGATCTTATCAAAATAAGGCTTTAGGCCCGAATTTTCTATCTTCTTGTATTGCACCTCTTTGAAACCATTTGAGAGAATGTGCATCTGGTACTTAGGCTTCAAATATTCCAACAATTCCATGGTGCCATCCACCAATCTGGTTTTGTAAGTAGTACGCTCCAAGAAATCGTCGCTTAGGTTTTTGGCATATTTAGCATCGTCTATCCCAAACTCACGCACAGGAACTAGGAAACGCTCTACAATTAATTCATCTTTACTGATTGTTCCATCCCGATACAATCCCCACAAGTGATGATTGCTTGGCATATAAACATTATAATAGTCATCAAAACTCTCATAGTATTTATTGTATCCGTAATCGTTATATACTTCCAACAGGCACTCTTTGCTATTTTGGTGAATGTCCCACAGGGTGTCGTCCAAGTCTATAAAGAGATGTTTGTATGTATGCATAAAGAGAAAAGTGTTTATGTTTAATATAGAATGACCGATGAGTTTTTGCTACTTCATCGGTCATTTTGTTTTATGTTTTTACAGCCTATTTATTATATTGACAATTAGGCAGAATTGATTGTCTCTTATATTTATTTTACCTCAATAATTAAAAATTTAGTCAGACTCCAAAAGCGTTGTGTATCTGTAATCACAAAAGTGAGGTTCCCATCGGCTCCTTTTTCAAATTCATAAGTATCATCGGGATGAGTTGACCATAGCTTAGCTTTCTTATCATAAAGAGGTATTCTGGTTACTTCTCTAATATCTATTTCTATAAAGTAGTCTTTGTTAAACGCTCCATCCATAACCTTGGTTGACTGGAGAAAGCCACCAGAAAGAATTTTCTGATCTTTCAGTTCACTCATTGTTCCAAACACAAAGTTGGCTACATTAAGAGATTTCTCTTGCTCACGAATGGTTACAGACTGCTCCTCTAGGTGACCAGAAAGCTGTGTTACGTCTGAAGACAATTGTGCTATTGTTTGATCTCTACGTGCTAGTTCAGTTTGCAAGTCGCTTATGCGAGCGGCACTTGCCTCCATCTCTTTATTCAGTCTTTCTACTGTGCCTCTAAGTGCTGCAGCCTGACTGCTACTTGAGGAGTACTTTTTGTTTAATTCTGCTAGTTGTGCCTTATTTTTTTGCAGAATTTCGTTGATCATTTTAAAGTTATCGTTGATACGCTTTTTGGTGTTGGCACTCATCTCTCCTTTCTCAGTGGACTGCGTAGCTAAATATTTTTCGGCTTCACGAATTTGCGTAAAATTCTCTTCCACTGCATCTATCACAGACATCATCTCTGTAATCTCAACATCTGCCGATGAGCGTTGCATCATTAATGAGTCGCGCTCTTCTTGTAGCTGTTTGTATTCTTTTGATTCCTTTACGTTGGTACACGAAAACAATACACCCGTGCTAATAATGAGTAATAATAATACTTTCTTCATATCTATAAATTTTAATTAAAACGATATTAGGTACACTTTAGTTTAAATTTTACTTGACTTATTATCTTTCTTCTTCAATTCCTTTCCACTAACAACAATAACAAATTCACCACGAGGTTCTTTTATAGTGAAATGCTCAATTAGCTCAGTCAATGTGCCACGCGAAGTCTCTTCATATATTTTTGATATTTCGCGCGATGTTGTGACCAATCTATCTGGCCCAAAAAACTCTGCAAACTGTGTTAAAGTTTTTATCACCCTATAGGGCGATTCATAAAAGACCATGGTGCGCTGCTCGCTCGCTAATTCTTTCAGTCTTGTTTGGCGTCCTTTCTTAGGTGGAAGAAACCCCTCGAAGCAGAATCTATCATTGGGCAAGCCAGACATCACCAGAGCTGGCACAAATGCCGTTGCACCTGGCAAACACTCAATACGAATACCTGCTTCTACACAGCTGCGCACAATTAAGAAACCAGGATCGGATATTGCAGGAGTTCCTGCATCAGAAATAAGTGCCACATTGGCACCTGCTTTAATGCGTTCTACAATTTGCTGGCTGTTTTGGTGTTCATTAAATTTATGATGCGAAAACATTTTAGTTCCTATTTCATAATGCTTCAGAAGAAATCCACTTGTGCGGGTATCTTCTGCCAAGATGAAATCGCTTTCTTTCAAAACCCTTATTGCTCTATAGGTTATATCCTCAAGGTTTCCAATGGGAGTAGGCACTACATGCAATATTCCGTAACTATCTATTTCTTCGGATTCACTCATCTAAAACTATCTTTGAGCATTTGCATAAACTTATCTACCGTTTCATCCTTGAAATTCCAGTTGGTGTTCTCTTTCAAGTAATTCTCTATTGCATCAAAAGAAGTAAAGGGTTGCAAGTTTGTCATCATAGTGTTCATAGCTTCTCTATTGTTATCAAAAAGCTCTCGTTGAAACAAGAATCTATCATTCAAACTAATGGTGCGTTTTGCATCTTGAATGGTATGATTGACAGGTTGAACATCGTTCAACGACCTATTCTTAACCCCCAAGTGTTCCACAATCGTCTCTTTCTGCTGATTCAACACTGAGTGCTCAGATGGAGTTATCTCGCCATTGCGTCTGTCTGATGCAGTAGGAGGAATGGGCAGAGCAGGTTCATCTTGTAGTCCGTCAAATGATGAGCCTCTATTTTTCACCTCTTCTATTGGTGCTTCCACTTTTATCGGTTCATCATCTTTTTTGGGCTCAACCTCATCAACTCCAACATCAGATATTGGTGCTGTTGGCTGTTCTCCAGAAACGCTACTGCTAGTCACCTTGTCTGAATTCACAACAGAAGCAATAGGCGTATCCTTAGCTTCTGGCTTAGTATTTTCAGACTCAGACAAAAATTGCACCAACCTTTCCATTTGCTTTTTCATCTCTTCAATTTGCACCAATTCTAATTCGTGAAACAAACGTGCAATTTCTTGTGTTCGCTTGAAGGACTCTTTGAAAAAAGAAAAAGGAACTTGTTGATTTTCTTTCAGATTGGTAACTTTCGACTCTAATTGTTGTATCTCGCTGAGAAGCGACTCTATATATTTATTTTTCATTGAAAGCTCTTGATTTATCTCCTGAATCAATACCTACATTGATTATCATGACTTAAACAATACAAATTTAATAATTAATTGGAACCAGCCACAAACTCATCCGACAAATTCACAAGATATAACATTTTGGTGCTCCGTGTAATAGATGTGTAAAGCCATCGATAGAAATTGTCGCCCAAGTGATCGGGGTTTATGTAACTCAAATCAATGAATACATTTTTCCACTCTCCACCCTGTGCTTTATGACAAGTAACTGCGTAGCCATACTTTACCTGCAAGGCATTGAAGTAGGGATTGTTCTTGATTTGTTTGTAGCGCTCCCGCTTCGATCCGATGTGACTAAGCTCTTCGGAGAGTGCATTATAAAGTATATTGCTTTGTTTGTAAGAATCGCCCGATCTTTCAGAATGCAAAGAATCTAGATTAATGATGGCATCAAACTCTAAGTCATAGTTTTTGTGAAACAGTATCACATCGCAAAATCTCATACCATACATCTCTCGCGTAGAACGAATTCGTAGCACCTCCACAAACTCTCCGTTAGCAATAAAATCGACCTTAGCCTCTTCTTTCAACCAAAAATAATTATTTTTAGTTACCATGAGCAAATCACCATTCGACAATTCTTCTTCTCTATAGAGCACACTGTTTCTGATACCATTGTTAAAAATATTCACGCTTTTGTTGGCACGCGATATCACAATGGTCTCTTCTAGCCCATCGCGAGAGTAACAACTTGATATCTCTTCAATCAAATCATTTCCAGAAATGCGCTCAACATCAGTAAAGTCTTTGAGCACTAACTGCGGATACAACTTTGTGGTGCCTTCACTTAAAGCATTTCGCAATAAAGTTGCATTATATAAGATACCAGACTCTTCAGCTTGTCGCATAATCTCGGTGAGAGTACTCTGCAAAACATCAAGACCATACGTTTGCAACTCATACACATCCATTGCAGGACTTATGCTTTGCTTCACAGGAGGCAACTGAGCAGTATCGCCCAAGAATAAGAGTTTGCAGTTATTGCCTGAGTAAACATACTGAACTAAATCATCGAGAAGCCGCCCAGTTCCGAAAATAGAACTTTCGTTAGACTGATTACTTATCATTGAAGCTTCATCTACTATAAACAAAGTGTTTTGATGCAAATTGTCCATTAAAGAGAAAGACGACTCTGTGTCACTCATTCCTTTTTGCTTATATATTTTCTTATGGATAGTATAGGCCGATTCATCAGAATGCAAAGAGAACACTTTTGCAGCTCGTCCTGTTGGAGCTAAAAGCACAGTTTTTTGCTCAAACTGAGCCATGGTTTTCACTAAAGCACCTATTAAACTAGACTTCCCAGTTCCAGCATACCCTTTTAATAAAAAAACTGCCTCAGATTTTGGATTAAAAATAAAATCCACAATCTCAGTAATCGCAGTTTCTTGGTCATTTGTAAGAGAAAAGGGGAAGTTTCCCCTTATTTTCTCTATGAAATACGTATTTATCATTTTTTTCATATTATTTTCAGCGTAAAAGTAGCACAATTATCATT
>CAYTJC010000048.1:9135-9387 GCA_964437875.1 uncultured Dysgonomonadaceae bacterium | reverse complement strand
AGAAGTTGCAGATCACGAGGGTGAAGGTTCATTGGCAATTAATGCAAAAAACTTATTGGATCCTCTTCGTGAATTGCCCGATCAGCCTTTAACGTTCGAAATAAACGACGACAACCTTGAGGTGTATATTTATTATCATAACGGGAAGTACAATTTTATTGGACTTAAAGGCGATGAGTATCCTAAACCAAAAGAACTGAAAGAGTCGGCCCTGTCACTTAATTTTGATTCTCAAATATTGCTTAGCGGTAT
>CAYTJC010000048.1:0-9125 GCA_964437875.1 uncultured Dysgonomonadaceae bacterium | reverse complement strand
GCTGATGATGAGTTGCGCCCAGTAATGAATGGAATCTATTTTGATATAAGCACTGAAAACTTGACTTTTGTTGCCTCCGATGGTCATAAATTGGTGAGGGTAGCTTCAAGCGACGTGAAGGCTACAGAAAAGGCTTCTTTTATTTTGCCTAAAAAACCTGCAAACTTATTACGCAGTGTGTTGCCAAGAGAAAATGGAGAGGTAGTGGTTACGTTTGATGAAAATCATGCAGTAATCAAACTAACGAAATACAATATGGTTTGTCGTTTTGTAGAAGGGCGTTATCCAAATTACAACTCGGTGATACCTGTTGACAATCCAAACAAAGTAACTCTTGATAGATTGAATTTCTTAAATGCGGTAAAACGTGTGTCAGTTTTTTCTAATCCATCGAGCAACTTAATAAAAATGCAACTGTCGGAAGACAAAATTATTATTACAGCACAAGATATCGATTATCTAACAGCTGCAGAAGAAGTTATTTCTTGTCAATATTCAGGCAATGCAATGAGTATTGGATTTAAAGCTCCTTTTTTGGCAGATATTCTCAACAACATTCCTTCAACTGAAGTTGTCCTTGAGCTCTCAGATCCTTCACGTGCAGGCATTATTGTTCCTGTTGAGAACGAAGAGAATGAAGAGATGTTGACATTGATTATGCCGATGATGCTAAACGACTAAAGATAATAGCTCAATTGAAGCTAAATATACAACTTGTCTTCAGTTTTTTTGTCCAAAATAATTAATACATAATTGCCGATTGAAACCAATGGCAATCTTATAAATAGAAACACTATTTCAATGCTGCTTCAACATCGTTTCAACGCTGTTGAAACAGCATTGAATTTTTAAAACAAATAATATTATGAAATTAAATTTGAAGAACCCAATTGTTTTCTTCGACTTAGAAACAACGGGTATCAATATATCGCGCGATAGAATTGTTGAATTATCTTTTTTAAAGGTGTTCCCAAATGGCGATGAAGAGATCAAATCGAAACGTGTGAATCCTGAAATGCCAATACCTGCTGAAGTAACCGCTATACATGGCATCACAGATGAAGATGTGAAAGATTGCCCAACTTTTAAGCAAATAGCCAAATCATTGGCAAGTCAAATAGAAGGATGTGATTTAGCCGGATTCAACTCTAACCGTTTTGATGTTCCTATGCTTGCAGAAGAGTTCTTGCGTGCAGGTATCGATTTTGATATGAGCAAGCGCAAGTTTATTGATGTACAGATTATATATCACAAAAAAGAACCCCGTACTTTAGAAGCTGCTTATAAGTTTTATTGTGGTAAGGAGTTAGTAGATGCACATTCAGCAGAGGCAGACACCAGAGCTACCTACGAAGTGCTAAAGTCTCAATTGGAAAAATATCCCGATTTAGTAAATGATATTGACGAGTTGTCTAAAGAGTATGGAAGTCATAAAAATAATGTGGATTTTGCTGGACGAATTGTCTTGAATGATAAGGGTGTTGAGGTTTTTAATTTTGGTAAACACAGAGGAAAACCAGTTTCCGATATCCTAAAGAGAGAACCAAGTTACTATTCGTGGATGATGGATGGAGATTTTCCATTAAACACAAAGCAGGCTCTTACCAAAATACGTTTACGTGAACTGGGACAATAAAAGCCCCACAATATTGTTTCTATGAGTAAAATAAAATACATTTTCCTTTTATGCCTAACACTAATTGTAGTTCTTTTAAGTTGTGGTAGTAAGGATATTTCGGATGATCCAGATAAACGAGATTTAATTAAAACAAATGTTCGTAGAGCTAAGTTTTCAGGCAATTACAATCGTGAGTTTAACGACCTGAACAATCTTCACATGGTGGCGGCTATCAAAAACGGAATCACTCCTTTGGAGACGCGGGCAGATACTGTAGATCAAATGGACTTACTTGTGAGATTACCCGATGAGTTAGACTTATATATATCCTATCAAATCACACATTCTATACCTTATCTTGTCCCTTCTGCTGCAAAGTTATTTATGGATGTTGCACAAAATTTCAGGGATTCACTTTATAGCAAAAAAATACCATTGCATAAAATATATCTCACAAGCATCACTCGCACCGACGATGACATAAAGAGACTTACCAAACGCAACATAAATGCAAGCAGTAATTCTGCACATAGATACGGTACAACCTTTGATGTTTCGTGGAAAAGGTTTGACAAAATTGATCAAGATACTTCTGAAGAGGTGTTGCCAGATAAACTAAAGCTCGTGCTTGCACAAGTTTTGTTCGATCTTAAGCAAGATGAGAGATGCTACGTGAAGCATGAGAGAAAGCAAGCCTGCTTCCATATTACTGTAAGAGACTGATGAAACGCTTTTTTATTACACTATCATATAACGGTAAAAACTATAGCGGTTGGCAAATACAACCCAATGCTGTCACTGTTCAACAGACGTTGCAAGAGTCGTTGTCAACGATAATGCGACATAAGATAGAAATAGTAGGAGCTGGCAGAACGGATAGTGGTGTGCATGCTCGTAATATGATTGCTCATTTCGATTGGGATAAAGACGATTTTAGCCCGCAAGATTTGTCAGTAAAGCTGAATGGGTTTCTACCAAAAGATATTGCAATTGAATCTATAAAAGAGGTTACTCATGATGCTCATGCACGCTTCAGTGCCCTATCTCGCACTTATACCTATTGGGTAACGCAATACAAAGATCCTTATTATCACGAATACAAGCACCGTATCTTTTACAAACTCGATATTAAATTAATGAATCGACTTTGCGATATTTTGGTTGATACCGATGATTTTACAAGTTTCAGCAAATTGCACACCGATGTGAAAAATAATCTATGTGATGTGAAGTATGCACATTGGGATAAGGTTAAAGATCGCGACTTTGTCTTTACAATCAAAGCTAATAGGTTTCTTAGAAATATGGTAAGGTCTATTGTTGGCACACTACTGCTGGCAGGCAGAGGACAATTGGACGAGGATGGTTTTCGGCAAATTATAGCAGCAAATAACAGAGGGGCTGCTGGTGAATCTGCTCCAGCAAAAGCTCTGTTTTTAGAACAAGTAGAGTATCCAGAAGGAATTTGGTTATAGTTGATTCTTATGGAGATGAAAGGAGTTTTTGATTTGCATGCTCTTCTATAGAGAACGGTAATAGGTTGTAAACCAAACAGAGCGTTTTAAAAATCGAAAACTAATATCCGGAAAATATTTTTTGGTGAAGGTTTAATATGAGTTTAAATATTTAGTAAGTGCTACCGTCATATTCTGTGTAAAAATTCAGATATTTATACAAGTTATCTCTAACATGAGGATAATGTGCCTCTTATTTAATTATTAAAACAAGTTTTTATTATGAAACAATTTTTATTACTGGTGATTTTAGCTACATTATTCAGCTTATTGGGCTGCAAAGGGAATGCTCAAAATCCTGTAATTGCATCTATGGGGTTTGAGAATTACAATGGCGAAGTTGTAACTGAATTGAGCGATAATGCAATTTCTATTGTTTCCAAAACAGGAGAAATGCGTGTTTACGAGGGTAAGGGTAAAAGTACCCCAAATAGTTTACACATAATGGGTGGAACAGGAGAGATTGAAATAACAAATAACTCAGGTACTCCCGCCATTTATATTGGTTTTAGTGCTGAACGCTGGACAAATAGAGAGCCTTTTGAATTTAGAATTGAAAATTTTGACGGAAACGACTGGGTGGAGATTTACAATGGAGACCATGAAATTAAAACAGGCAATTTCCCCGCCTCTATTTTGTTACCAATACCTGCAACTGATTCTGAAAATCAACGTTTAAGATTTAGATCCACCACAAACAAAGATGGGGGTGTGTTGATTGATGATCTCTCCTTTTTCTCCGATGCAGATATGATCATAGACTCGGTTGTGGTTAAGCCTACCGTTTTCCCTATTTTGAAACGTAAGGAATTTAATCCAGTTATGAACGTGCAGGTTTTTGCTTCAGGTATGAAAGGAAATGTGGAGTTGAATCAGTTGAAAATAGAAACCCAAGCAACTGATCAAGTAGTGAGCGATGTTACGGTTTGGTATTTAGGAAGTTCAACTATTCCTTCAGAGAAGGTTCAATTTGGCAGCTCGCAATCACCTCAGAAGATTATGACTTTCGAAGGAGCACAACTTCTTAGCCATGGAGCCAACAATTTTATGGTTACTTATACCTTAGAAGATGGAGCTGATATAAATAAGGAGGTTGCTGCAAAGTGTCTTGAAGTAAAGATTGATGGAAAAACACACAATGCTTTGCAATCTGAAGATTTTGTTGGAGGACACTTAGGTATTGCTTTACGTAAACATAGAGACGAGGGTGTTCATACCTATCGCATTCCAGGCTTGGCTACAACTAATAATGGAACATTAATTGCTGTTTATGACATCAGATATAATAATGCAGCAGACCTTCAGGAGGATGTAGATGTTGGAATGCAACGAAGCACAGACGGAGGTCAATCTTGGAAGCCAATGCAGATAATAATGGACATGGAAGAGTGGGGCGGATTGCCTGATGATCAAAATGGAATTGGCGATCCCTCGGTGTTGGTTGATAGGAATACAAATACAATATGGGTGGCTGGAGTTTGGGCTCATGGTCATCCAGGTGATAGAAATTGGTGGGCATCTCGCCCCGGATTAGAACCTGAGCAAACCAGTCAGTTTGTTTTGGTGAAATCTGAAGATGATGGTCTTACATGGTCTGAGCCAATAAACATAACAAAGCAGATTAAACAAAAAGAATGGCATTTGCTCCTACAGGGACCAGGTAAAGGGATTACCCTAAATGATGGAACACTTGTTTTTCCTGCACAGTTTAAAGATGAAAAGGAAATGCCATACTCTACTATAATTTATAGTAAAGATAGAGGAGAGTCATGGCACATTGGTATTGGAGCAAAATCAAACACTACCGAAGCTCAGGTTATTGAATTGGACGATGGTGGATTGATGCTGAACATGAGAGATAATCGCAATGGTTCTGATAAGTCGGACACCAATGGGCGTGCTGTTGCAGTAACTTACGATTTGGGTAAAACTTGGACAACACACTCCACATCAAATGGAGCATTACCAGAGCCTACCTGTATGGCCAGCATAATAAAAGAAAAGTTTGTAGTGAATGGTGAAAAAAGAAATCTGGTTTTATTTAGTAATCCTAACTCAAAGTATGGAAGACATCACATGACTATCAAAGCGAGTTTCGATGATGGAGAATCGTGGCCAGTCAAATCGCAAAAGTTAATTGACTCCGGGTCTGGAGCTGGGTATTCGTGCATGACAAAAATTGACGACGAACATGTAGGAATTCTCTACGAAGGTAGTCAAGCTAATTTAATCTTTCAGATATTTTCGATAGATGAGATTATAGAATAAATATTTCGCACAATAATATTCGGTTTAGTGTTAATTGTAGGGCACTATTTCTTCATAATTAAAATGAGCTTTACTGTTTCAATTTTAGAAAACAGTAAAGCTCATTTGTATTTAGTAGAGTATTATATGACACCCACATTATTTTCAAGTTTGATAAATATCAATTTGTAAATAATAGTCGGTTGTTTTTTTACAGTTCACTCGAAGAAGCATCGTATAATAGGTGGAAATCAAATCTTAGGCCTGCAATTTGACGTTTATCTGTTGAAAACACAATATACTGTCGTAGAAATGTTTTGAATTGCTACAATGGATCATTATAAGCCTATAATTGAAGATATAAGGCGTGAAATGAGAAGAAGCAATCTAAGATTCAAGAATCGACTGATGAGTAGAAAGTCTTTCGACGAGGATTGGGTTTTTATGACGTGAATGGCCAATAAAAGAGCCACAAAAGGTGAATTATGTGATTTCAAACATTTTGTAAGTCGTGGATGCAAGTTTTCTCTGTTAAAAACATAATCTTAGAGCTACAAAATGTTTGAACCTAATAAAGTCATAGAACATAATATGATGCAACGCAAACATTAATTATTTGTATAAAAGTGCAAGTTGTTATTTTTAGTAATCACTTTCAAGTTTCGCACTAAAAGAGGTAATGTCTTCGCCAATTGACAATCCGAAGAGTGCAAAGTCATATTTCACAGGATCATTTTTATCCAACTCTTTTAAGCTTTCTGTCAGTTCTAAGGCTGTGCCCCAATCAACAGGCTTTCTGGTAATGAGCATAAGTTTCCGAGCAGCACGCTCCACATGTAAATCGATAGGACAGATCAACTCACTCATTGGTATTTGTTTCCATATACCAAAATCAACGCCATTTTTATCATCTCTTACCATCCACCTCAAAAACATATTCAATCGTTTACATGCCGATTTTTTGGCAGGAGATGCCACGTGTTTGCGTGTACGCTTGGGTGCATTTTCGTGGTTGAAAAAGTATGTATGAAAATGAATCAGCGAGCTTTCAATACTTTCAAATCCTCCCTCGGGTATAAATGCACTCTCTAAACTATCGTGATTGCTGTAGTGTCTGTGCAGAAAGTCAACAAAGTAGAGTAGGTCTGTATCATTAAATGTGCGATGCTTAAAACCCTCCAATTTCTTTAAATCTTCGTCTGAATGATTCATCACAAACTTATAAGGCTCACCACCCATTCTATATATTATCTCGTTGCATTTAGCAATGATGGTTTTTCGTTGTCCCCATGACAATACTGCCGCAATAAAAGCCATTATCTCTATGTCAGCTTTCTCTTTAAATTGATGAGGAATACTGATAGGGTCTTTTTCAATAAAAGATGATTTATTATATTTAGTAGCTTTGCCATCAAGATATTTTCTCAATTCTGGGACAGATAGTGTATGCATTATAGTTTTATTTTAAGGGTCTCTTTACAAAAAAGAAGACGCAAGATTGTGTTATGTGTGTTACTTTGTAAATATCTATTTGATATTGTACTCTTTTAGAGTAGAAGTAAAAGCTCTATTTTCGTATAGCTTCTGTCTTGCAAAGTTAAGAATACTTTAATGAAAAACCTCCTTTGCCACTTATTTTAGTTTGTTGCACTAATGCTTACTAAAATAGGTAGTAAAAGAGGTTTATAATTTAATTCAGATGTCTGCCACTATACTTCAGTGGTAGTTGACAAGCTATTTTCTTCTTCCTTAAACCAACCTGAATACATCAAGTAGTTTTGAGCAATTTTCTGATTCATCTCTTTTGATTGCTCTGGATCAACTTTCTTCACAAATTTGGCGGGTACACCTGCATAGATGCTGCCGGGTTCTACTTGAGTTCCACTCAACACCACAGAACCTGCTGCTATAATGGCACCTTCGCCCACTACCGCATGGTCCAACACAATGGCACCCATGCCTATGAGGGCGCCACTTTCTATTTTAGCACCATGTATTACCACATTATGCCCAATAGAAACATCGTCACCAATTATTGATACTGATTTCTGGTACAAAGTATGTATTACTGTGCCATCTTGCACATTCACTCTGTTGCCAATGCGAATGGAGTTTACATCACCTCGCAACACTGTGTTGTACCAAATGCTGCATTCGTCGCCAATAATTACGTCACCAATGATAGTAGCGTTTTCTGCTAAGAATATATTTTCACCCAACTGTGGAGTGAATCCTCTCACGGATTTAATTAATGCCATTGTTTTTATATGAAAAAGTTTATCTTATAGAAAAGGAAAATATGTCTGTTCTAAATATGGTTTGTCTTTTCTTTCAACCAAGCTTTCTCTTCTTCATTCAAGTGCGAGCTAAGTTTGTCATAAACCATTGTGTGGTAATTGTTGAGCCAGTCTATTTCTTTTTCTGTCAACATCTCCTTTACAACAGGCTTAGTGTCGATTGGACAAAGCGTGATGGTTTCGAAATTGTAGAATGCTCCGAACTCATTTTTGTTATACTCTTGTGTAACAATCAAGTTTTCGATACGAATACCATACTCATCTGCTCTGTAGAGTCCAGGTTCGTTTGAAGTAACCATTCCGGGTTGTAGTGTTACAGGGTTTTCTTCCAAACGAATATTTTGAGGACCTTCATGTACATTCAAGAAATGGCCAATTCCGTGACCTGTTCCGTGTGAATAATGTAGGCAGTTATCCCAAAGTGCTTTTCGGGCCAATACATCCAACTGCGAACCGCGTGTTCCTTGTGGATAAATAGCTGTAGCAATCTGTATGTGACCTTTCAGCACATTGGTGTAATCCTTTTTCATTTGCTCAGTTAAGGGACCCACGGCAAGTGTGCGTGTAATGTCGGTAGTTCCGTCCATAAATTGAGCTCCTGAGTCAATTAGCATCAATCCTTCGGGTTCTACTTTTGAGTGATTCTCAGGAGTGGCGTGATAATGTACAATAGCTCCATTGCCTTTGTATCCAGCAATTGTGTTAAAGCTTTCACCAAAATAGAGAGGTTGTTGTGAACGATATTCGCGTAACTTCTCTTCAATGGTCACTTCTGTCACTTCACCTGCGGGAACAGCTTTTTCCATCCACATATAGAATTTCACAAGAGCCATTCCGTCTTTCAGCATTGCATTGCGGAAACCCTTCAGTTCAGTTTCATTTTTCCTGCTTTTCATCAAATCGGCAGGAGAGGGCACGTCTATCACGGAGCAATTTGCAGAAATAGTTTGCAATAATCTGCGATTTATTTTGCTACCTGTAACTAACACTGTAGTGTTTGCAGGAAGATTGCCTACATATTCAAACACTTTATCATAGTCTGCCAATGTTACACCTTGTTGTTTCAAGTTATCAGCAATCTCTTTGGTCAATTTCTTTGGGTTGATAAACAACACAGTCTCTTTCTCTGAAATATAGGCATAAGCTACCGCTACAGGGTTGAAGTCAACATCGTTTCCTCTAATATTGAATGTCCAAGCCACTGCATCAAGTGTAACCATCAACATACTGTCGGCATCTTCTTTTTTCAAAGAGGCAACAATGCGATTGATTTTACTCTTTGCCGACTCACCAGTTACATCCTCTGCCAAAGTAAATATCTCATTGGTTGGTATTTCAGGTCTGTCTTTCCATATTTCTGTAAATGGGTCGTATTGTGTAACCAGTTCAATGTTCTTACGTTTCAGTCTATCTTCAAGTTGTTGTGCATCGGCTGCAGCATACACCAAT
>CAYTJC010000047.1:0-9518 GCA_964437875.1 uncultured Dysgonomonadaceae bacterium | reverse complement strand
TAAATGAATACTCTTTACTATACGATTTTAAGATAGACGACATAGGTAAGTGGAGATCTTTCTATCAGACAAACCTAGCAAACGATAGTGATGCCGACTTATTTATCAAAAATTCTGATGGCAGTATAGGTGTTGGACATATAGGATACTCTTCAAAAACAGTTACTCCTGGTCAATGGCATCGATTGATTGTTTCAGTTCATAATGGAGTTGAGTATTCATTGTATCTGGATGGTGAAAAAATACTATCAGGAACAACACAAGGAGTTGATGGTCGTTATGGTTTACGCCCTAGTTTTCTTCTTTTTGCAGATGAAAGTGGAGATGACGATGAGATAAATATTGCCCGCGTAGCTGTGTACGATAAAGCATTGACTGAGGCAGATGTTGAAGTAATAGGATTTATTAAAGTTAGAGAAAAGCCTCTTCACCCTGTAGGTCAGTGGCTTTTCAACAATACCGATAATCCACTAAAAGCAACAGTTGGAGCAGACCTAAAACTTGCGGGTAACCACCAATTAGCAGATGGGCCAATGCCTGACAATGGTGCAGTAACAATTGGAGCAGGTAGTCATTATAAAATAAACCATGGAATTGAACCAAAAGTAGGCGAAAGCTATGTAAATGAATACACTGTACTGTATGACTTCAAAGTAAAGAACTATGATGAGTGGGTAGCTTTGTTGCAAACAAACTCTGAGAATAGCGATGATGCCAACCTATTCATCAGAAAAGATAAAGGCACAATAGGTGTTATGGAAACTGGATATTCCGAGAAAAAAGTAATACCTGGCGAATGGCATCGACTTATTGTCTCTGTTGATAATGGGACGGAATATTCGTTGTATTTAGATAGTGAAAAGATACTTACAGGCAATGTGCAAGAGATAGATGGTGCATATGCTTTACACTCTAACCTACTTCTTTTTGCAGACGACAGTGGAGATGACTCTGATATAGATGTTGCCAGAGTTGATCTGTACGATGTATCTTTGAAACCCGAAGAAGTTACTGCTTTAGGCAAAGTTGAAATACCTTATAATCCATTCTTAACTAATCCTTATTTGCAGAATGTAACCAAAGAAGGAATTACCATAATGTGGGAAACTGATGATAAGGAACCCGGGAAGGTGCATTTTGGAAAAGATGAAAACCTTAAGAATGAAGTGATCGCTTCATCCATAAAAACAAATGCAAACACTTATATAAATAAAACAATTATAAATGGGTTGAAGCCAGGAGCAAAGTACAGCTACTTTGTAGCTCAAGCAGAAAGTGAGAGCAAAAAGATGCACTTTACAACTGATCCTAAGGGCAAGAAAGAAGATTTCACTGCCGCTATTTGGGGCGATAGTCACTATCCAAATCCTTGGTCAAAAATGGTGGAGTATATGATAACTGAGATTCAACCTGATTTTGCTTTGACTACGGGAGATATTTCTAATTCAGGGAACAGGCGACCTGATCTTAACACTGTATTTCTTCCTCACGTATGCGAAGGTATTGGCTCATATATACCATTCTATAGCGCATTAGGGAACCATGATGTAGGTGGTAGATGGGGCGGAGGCGACTTAATACGCCAATATCACGATCAACCCAAAGAGGTAAACTCTGATCCTGACGGATTTAGTGGTAGCTACTTAAAGATGTATAGCAATGTGGCTTTCATTTTTATAGATTGGAATCGCATGGAAACTGATTTGGTGGAAAATGGATGGCTTGAACAAACTCTTCAATCAAAAGCAGTTAAGAACGCACGGTTTCGCTTTGTGTTAGTTCATGCTCCACCTTTTGTGGAAAGATGGCAAAATGGGGAGGAGCCTTCTGTTAAAGAGAATCTCCCTAGAATGGCTGAAGCATATAAAGTAAATGCTGTGTTTAGCGGACACATGCATGGTCACGAAAGAGGAATTAAAAATGGCGTTCACTATCTTACCAGTGGAGGAGGAAGCTACTTGGATCATGGTGAAAAAGTTGGACCTGTAATTTATGATCACATTATTCGCGGTACTAACAAAGAGGGTAATCCTGCGGGACTAGAAGATGGTCTTAAGAATCATTTTGTTGAGTTGAACATTAAAAAGAACAGAGCTGAACTAAAAATTCATTACTTCAATTCAGATGGATCATATATTGGGATTATCGAATCTATCCCTTTGGGTAAGGGTTCAAAATAGACATAGTACTTAATTGATAAAAAAATTAATTGAATCAACATCTTTGAGCCGAAGCTACAAAGATGTTGATTTTTTTTGTTTTTTCTCATTTTCCATCTATTGCAAGTTTATCTCTTAGGATGAAGATAAAATATAGTATATACATAGAGAGAGAGTTTTTGTCATTGCATTGACAGCTTAAATGCAATTGATTTTATGACTTTCTTTCCCTACATTTGTACAACCAGTTACCTCAATATTTTTTTACCCAAAATCTACACTACATGCAATGGAAATCTCACTATCAATCGCACCTTTGCACTGCCCTTGAGGCAGTAGATGCAATAAAAGACAACTACAAGTTGGTATATGGTCATGCTACAGGAACACCCCAAGTGTTCAACAAAGCATTGGCCTCTCAGAAGGATCGCTTCACAAATGTATCTATTTATCACTTGCTCACAACGGGAACCCCATGGCACATCAACCCCGAAATGAAAGGACACTTGCAGCCCATCTCAAGTTTTATTTGCAAAACATCGCTCAAAGGTTCAGATGCAGGCCTGGTAGATTATCTACCTTGCTACTTCCGACAAGTGCCATTGCTCTTCAAAGAGGGTTTGTATGCAGTGGATGTAGCTGCAGTGCAATTAGCTCCACCCAACAAAGAGGGATTTTGCTCGTTCGGTGTAGCATGTGATTACACAAAACCCGCTGCCGATTGTGCCAGAATTGTGATAGGCGAAATAAATGATCAAATGCCTTTTGTGGGAGGCGACAATTTGATTCATGTAACCCATCTCGACTATATCATAGAAACATCTTATCCATTGGTTGAGACTCCTTCGCCCGAAGGTAGCGACATAGAGTTTGCTATAGCAAAGCATTGTGCCTCACTCATCAATGATGGAGATACATTGCAACTTGGCATTGGTGCCCTACCCAATGCAGTGCTTGCCTCTCTGAAAGACAAAAAAGATTTGGGCATTCATACCGAATTGTTCGCCGAGGGAATTATTGATTTGGTAAAAGAGGGAGTTATCACAGGGAAAAGAAAAACTATTCATCCCAACAAGATAATTGCGAGCTTTATAATGGGAACTAAGCGAGTGTTCGACTTTGTGCATAACAACCCAATACTCGAAATGCATCCTATCGACTATGTGAACGACCCCAACGTAATTGCACAAAATGACAATATGATCTCTATCAACTCATGCATTGAGGTTGATTTGATGGGACAAGTCAATTCAGAGTCCATTGGAACACGACAATACAGTGGTACAGGCGGACAAGTGGATTATGTGCAAGGTGCACGCCTCTCGAAAGGAGGAAGATCAATCATTGCTGCTCCATCTACAGCCGCTGGTGGAACGATATCACGCATTGTTCCCTTTTTAGCAAAAGGAGCAACAGTTACCACTTCTCGCAACGATGTTGACTATATCATCACGGAGTATGGCATTGCCCACCTGCGGGGGAAAACCCTCAGAGAGAGGGCTCAACTGTTAATTGAAGTGGCACATCCTAAATTTAGGGAGGAGCTGACAAAGGAGACTGAAAAAAGATTTAAATAAAAGGGGATAAACTTCTCAGTACTACTTGCAACAAAATGGATAATAAAAGCTGGCACAGGTTTATATGAAACAACATAAAGAAGCCCCAAAAAAGGAAGTAACCAATAAGAAGCACAATAAAAAGAACGAGAATTTTCTTACGTTTTATGGAGAAAACTTACTTTACAGCAAAAAAACACGTATCTTTGCAACTAAGAGCAAACAATCTTTGATTGTGAACACTCACCCTACAACAGTTGTTTATAGACGGTAAACTATTTTATATTATAGTCCCTTTTTCACTTCTAATTATGGATACATTTTTCCAAAGCATAACAGAAAACTCAGAGTGGCTTTACTCTATTATTTTTAAATACAAATGGTTCTACTATGACCTCTGGTCATTTGTAAACCTATGGAGCGGTGCCATCATCTTTGCTGTTTTAACTGCTTACAAGGTGAAAAGAAAATGGATGATACTATTGTTAATTTTAGCTGTACCTAAACTTATTGATGCTGCATTTTCTATCACCCTATTTGACTTCTTTAAGCCCGAGAGATCAATAAACATACTGAACGATCTTGTAATTGGAATGCTTGGGGGGTATCTTATGCATCTCTACTTCCACTGGAAACTCACCAAAAAACATCCTAAATGGTTGGCACTTTTCATCTCATCCATAACCGTTGCCTTTATTTGGGTAGGAACGTACAGATATAACTACAGTATTCCTTTTTTCAACTCTCCTTTTATTAACTGGTGGGCTCTAACTGCATGGACAGTATCAGGAATGATTATTATTTTTATATCGAGCTATATTAAGACCAAAATAAATTACTTCTTTGGAGTAGCTATTCCTTGGCTTATCTATCTTGTCCTACTTTTTGCAGTTGAATACATAGCATATCATCTATTATCGTTCAGAGAAGTGTCAGAAGGAACAACAGCCTTAGTTTTTGATGTTATACATGGCACTAGAATCATGCATATCTATTATACTACTGCTCCTTTATATTTTATTGGACTATTTTTTTTACTCAGCTATTTATTTAAAAAAATCAAACTCGCTATATCTAACGAGACTAAATTACAACCTGTTTATAGCAGTAGCAAAAGCGAACAGTAAATACGACCTCCGTTATTTAATCGTTGCATAATTTGCAATGATTAAGGTGTTTGTTTGTTGCATCATAAAATATTGAAGAGCCCTCACATTTCGCTATTAAAGCTAGATATGAGGGCCTTTCTTTTGCGCTTCAACTTGACTCAGTAAGTGATTGCTTGTAAGAATGCTGTCCTCTACTTCTTATAATATAACTTATACTCCCAAGCCTTCAACCCAATTGCACTCATCCCCACACTGGGTTCATCACTATAAAACTCTTTGAAACTTGTACCAGAAATTCCATCTTCAAACTCTACCCAAACTTCTTCATCACTAAAGTTGAACAAACAATGAACCTCGTTCTCACCTTTCACACGTTTGAACGACCATACTTTATCGGGCATATTGTTGGCAATTTCCACCATTTCGCCGCCTTTCTCTTGTGTGAAAAGAGCAGAATTTGATTTCTTGAAAGCATTGAGCTTTTCATAGAAGTTGGTAAATTCATTTTTACTCTCTGTTACTGGCCAGTAGATATCGTCTTTTTCAAAGAACTCCAACCGACGGTCAAAACCTACTTCTTGCCCATTGTATATCAGTGGCATTCCAGGCAGCACATAGGAGAGTGCTGCAAATGCATAAGTTGCATTGCCCATACGCTCAAACTCTGTTCCGTTCCATGAATTCTCATCATGATTGGAAGTGAAGTACATGGGTATAGCTTTTGATGAAAAATTCTTCTCCATCCGCTCCAAAGATGCACGTAACGAATCGACATTCTCTTTGCCTTGTGCCACAGTATTCATTTTGTGGTGAAAGTCCCAAGCATAAAAAGCATCAAAAGCTTTGTTGTTCAATTCAGGTTTTTCGGCCTCGGCCAACATAAAGATATCTGGTTTTACAGATTTAATAGAATCCGTCACACGTTCCCAAAAGTCTGTAGGTACTTCACCTGCCACATCGCATCTGAAGCCATCAATATCGGCTTCGCGTATCCACCACAACATATCTTTTAACATGGCATCACGCATGGCATCATTGTCATAGTTGAGTTTGGCAACATCGCTCCAATCATAGGGTGCAACTACATTGCCAAGGCTATCAATTACGTACCAATCTTTATTGTCCAACCACTCAGCATCGCGCGAAGTATGATTGCCCACCCAATCCAAAATAACTTTCATGCCTGAAGCGTGTGCTTTGTTCACCACCGCTTTAAAATCGCTGAATGTACCAAACTCATGGTTCACCTCTGTGTAGTTTTGGATGGAATAGTAACTACCCAACGAGCCTTTTCGTTCTATCTCTCCAATAGTTTGAATGGGCATAAACCAAAGAATATTCACGCCCAACTCTTTTAGTCTGGGTAGGTGTGCTTCAAATGCACTAAAGGTGCCTTCGGGGGTAAACTGTCTCACATTCACTTCGTAAATGGTGGCATCATATACCCAACTGGCATGTTCACCATCAGCTATTTTTGCAGGTTCTGCAGTATCATTTGTTTTGCAAGCCAATAGCAAAAAGGTTGCAAAGAGAAGAATTGATATCTTTTTCATTGTCTGTTTTAATATTGTATTTATGTTTTAAAAGTATGGCTGGTTTTAATTTTTGATTAGTAATGGGCAACACTTCGACAAGCTCAGTAACCGCACTTCGACAAAGACAGTGACTGTGACTGTATCTCGACCTTTCGACACCGCTCACAAATCGAAATGATTCTCATAAGACATTACATGCAACGTCTCTATCTCGAATAACAAGCTAATAGAAAATCAATCAGTTCCGCCTCCACATAACCCTTACCCCAAAACTCAACCCACATTTTTCTTAAGCTTATACACATCATCCTTATCATCCACAAAACGAACCACCAGTGCCGCCACCAACATCAATACACCCGCCAACACCAAAGCATAAATGGCTTGCGAATTGAAAAGCCTTTTCACCATAGGTCCGCCAAAAACACCATTTACAATTTGAGGAAGTGTGATAAAGAAATTGAACAATCCCATGTAAACACCCATTTTCTTTATGGGCAACGAACCAGCAAGAATTGCATAAGGCATTGCCAAAATACTACCCCAAGCAATTCCTATTCCCACCATTGGGAGCAACAGAAGTTCGGGGGTTTTGATGAAGAAAATAGATATGAAACTCAACCCACCCAATGCCAATGAAACAGCATGCGTGTTTTTCCTTCCAAAATAACCTGCCAACTTAGGCAAAAAGAAGAAGGCATAGATGGCCGAAACCACATTATAGACACCAAATATGATACCTACCCAGTTTCCTGCATCTTGATAGAGCTGCGATGAAGTATCGTCGATACTTGTACCATAAATATGCACCGCCACAGCGGGTGTAGTGAAAACCCACATCGAGAAAAGAGCAAACCATGAAAAAAATTGAACAATACCAAGTTGTTTCATCGTCTTAGGCATCTCTCGTATATCTTCAGCTATAGAAGGGAAAAAAGATTTCTTCACTTCCGGTTCAGCATCTACTACATCCGTGGTTTCTATAACATCGGGATATTCTTTAGTTTTGATAACTGTCCACACTATGGACAGCACCAAAACTACAGCACCCACATAAAATGAGAAAATAACATTGTCGGGAATCTGACCTTCGGCTGCCACCTTAGATACCCCCAACCATTCGGCTAAAACATACGGCAGCCAAGAGCCCAGAAAAGCACCCACACCAATCAAAGCTGTCTGCATGGAGAAACCTAAGGTTCGCTGCTCCGAAGGGAGCAGATCGGCTACTAAGGCCCGAAAAGGCTCCATGGTGATGTTGATAGAAGCATCCATAATCATGAGCATACCTGCCCCCACAAACATGGCTGGAGCAATGGATGTGAACATGGCCGAGTTGGGCATCAATACCAAAGCAGTGGCTGTTAGTATTGCACCAACAAGAAAAAAGGGACGTCGGCGACCCAATCTAGTCCAAGTTCTATCGCTATAATGCCCCACAATGGGTTGGATAATCATCCCCGTGAGTGGTGCTGCCAACCAAAACCAAGAGAGGTGTTCTACATCGGCCCCAAATGTTTGAAGAATACGACTGGCATTCGCATTTTGAAGAGCAAACCCAAACTGAATTCCGAGAAACCCAAAACTCATATTCCAAACATCCCAAAATGACATCTCTTTCCTTTTCATTCTATCTATATTTTTCTGATGATTAACTATGATTTATCTTGCTGTGCCATGAGTACTTCACAAATATAAAGTTCTTTAAGTTTATCTTGCACAGAGAGTAAGCAAAAGGAGCTCAAATTATATGCAAACGAATGCATAAAGCCTCAAAAAATTAGCGCGTGGATTTTCTAACCACCAGTTCGGTCTTTATCAATTTGCTAACAACACCCTCTTTGGTTTCTCTCCCTTCAATGCGATCAATCAGCAAGCGAGCTGCTTCTGCACCAATTTCAAAACCATGCTGATCAACACTCGTGAGGGTAGGATCGGTCACCTCGGTGAGGTATCCATTGGTGAAACCACAAATAGAGATATCTTCAGGCACACGAAAACCAGCAGCCTTTACCAGTTTCATGCAGTAGGCAGCCACCTCATCGTTGATGCAAAAAAATCCATCGGGTACATTTTCAGAACTCAGCATATCTGGAACCATTATTTGAGCAATGTTTTGCGTATCGCACTCTTTGATAAAAGATTTATCAATCTCTATTTTGTTCTTTCTAAGAGCCCCCTCATACCCCATTCTTCTATTGTTGGAGATAGGCATATCAGCGTTTGAGCCAAGGAAAGCAATTTTCCTGCAACCCGTTGACGCCATATAGTCAACAGCATTAAAAGCCCCTTGATAGTCATCCACCACCACTTTGTCGGTATTGATGCCTGTGCAGATGCGATCGAAAAAAACTAATTTCACATTGTTATCAATGATATCTTGAAAATGATTGTAGGTACTGGTTGTTTTAGATTGCGATGCCAATATTCCACTCACACGAGCGTCCAAAAGAGTTTCTACACTTTTAATCTCTTTTTTATAATCCTCATCGGACTGACAAATAAGAATGTTGTAGTTCTCCTTCTCGGCCGCATCTTGAATACCCGCTAACACAGTAGAGAAAAAATAGTGCACTAGTTTAGGTACAATTACCCCAATGGTAGTGTTGCGCTGTGTGCGCAATTGCATGGCCAGCACATTGGGTTTGTACTTGTGTTTCTTCGCAAACGCTTGCACAAGTGCTCTTGTATCCTCGCTAATAGCGGGATTGTTTCTCATTGCTCTTGACACAGTGGATGCAGACAGATCTAACGCCTTCGCAATGTCTTTTAAGGTAATATATTGCTTGCTCATGGGGTAAACAGAAATGGTGTTTCACAAAATAAGAAATTTTGTTTAATAAATGAGGGTTTGGGAGGATAAATGTGTGGGAAAAGAAAGAATCTTGAGAATAAATTACACAACAGTAGTAATAATCTACTCCACCTACTCCACAAAATCAATGATTCAGATAATTGTAACAGTAAAACCAAAAAAAAAGACGCTGTCCCCGCAACGTCTTTTTTTAAATTTCTGTAATAAACAGGTATGGATAGTAGAGGACTACTTCAACGCCTCTAACACTTCTTCCACTGCACCTTTTAATCCTTCAGCATTCTTCCCGCCAGCTGTAGCAAAATGAGGTTGCCCTCCTCCACCGCCTTGAATCTGCTTGGCAG
>CAYTJC010000046.1:6237-9657 GCA_964437875.1 uncultured Dysgonomonadaceae bacterium | reverse complement strand
CAATATGATATAAATGGAAAAGAGTTAGAAGGGGTTGTGTATAATCCAATATTTGATGAATTTAAATATTTTAATGCAAATGGTGGTCGTGGCGAATATGACGGTGCCCGTTGTTGGAAGTGGCATTATCAGACGGACGGAACATTAACAAGCTATAAAACAAGCATGGACAATGATTTTGCTCTGTTTAGATATGCAGATGTTGTATTGATGTATGTAGAAACTTTAATTAGACAGGGTCGCACTCAAGAGGCTTTAAATGTTGCAGATTTCAAGAAAATTAGAACAAGAGCAGGTTTAGCTCCTTATACTCTTGCAGAGCTTACTTTAGATGAAATATATAATGAGCGTGGTCGTGAACTTGCATGGGAAGGAATTCGTCATCAAGATATGATTAGGTTTGATAAGTACTTAGATAAATATTGGGCTCATCCAAAACAAACTGAAAAATTCAGATTGCTTTTTCCTATTCCTACAGATGTTTTAAACTCTAATCCTAAATTAGTTCAGAATCCGGGTTATTAAAATAATGGTAGAAGGTTGATATTAGTGTTTCAGCCTTCTACTTATTTGTTTAATTGTAAAAATGCTTTAAATCGTAAAAAATAATTATTTAAAATGAAAAATAAACTTGAAAGAATTTTATTGATTCTCCTCTTTGTTTCTTTTTTCCAAATTAACGTATTTGGGAAGAAAATTGAGTTTTCAGTTCTGAAAGATAAGATTGCAGGTGCTTGGATAGGGCAAATGGTAGGTAATATTTATGGTTTGCCTTATGAAAACAAGTTCATTGATGAACCTGGAGATCAAAAAAACTGGCCTTGGGGATATGATAAGAGTTTGAAGATGCTAGAAAAATACAATGGTGCATTTTCTGATGATGATACTGATTTTGAATACATTTATCTTATGCTAATGGAAAAATATGGTGCTGAACCTAGTTATGAAGAAATTCGCGAAGGATGGATGTATCATGTCAGAGACCGTGTTTGGCTTGCAAATCGGGCTGCGTTAGGCTTAATGCATTATGGGTTTACTCCTCCTTATACTGGTTATAAAGAGTATAATCCTCATTGGTATCAGATTGATCCACAGTTGATAAATGAGATTTGGGCATATACGGCTCCTGGTATGGTTAAATATGCATCTGATAAATCGGCTTGGGCTGCACGCATTACAAGTGATAGTTGGGGTATATCGCCAACTATACATTATGGCGCTATGTATTCAATGGCTTTTTTTGAAACAGATATAAAGAAATTAATTCTTGATGCTGTTAAGTATTTGCCTAATGATGACCGTTATGCTCAAACTGTATTGCATATGGTAGATTTATATGAAAAGTATCCAGATAGTTGGCAAGATGCAAGAAGAGAAATGGCCAATAAGTATTATGTGAATGAAGATGAAATGACTAAAACTATATGGAATGCTAACTTGAATGGTGCTTGTGGTGTTTTGTCAATGTTATATGGTAATGGTGATTGGCAAAGAACAATGGATGTTGGAGTGTCATTAGGTTATGATGCTGACAATCAAACTGCAACTGTTGGAGGGCTTTTGGGTGTTATGTATGGTATGAAGCCTATTCCAGAGTCTCTTTTAAATCCTTTCGGAACTTGGAGTAAACCGTTTAACGATAGATATATTAATATTACCAGATATGACATGCCAGATGCATCTATTGAGGATATGATTAATAGAACTTTCGAAATAGCTGTGAAGCTAGCATGTGAAAATGGTGGGGAAGTAATCACTGAAGGCAATAAAAAATACTTGCAGATTAACACAAAAGCCGAGTTTGATCCACCACTTGAATTTGGAACATCTCCAATGCCTCGTATGGAAGTAAATAAATTTGTTGATTATAGTTTTTCAAACGAATCTAATAAAAACAATCAGTGGTTAATTACAAATGGTACACTACCAGAAGGGTTGAAATTTAGTAACGGACAAATAACAGGAACGCCACTTAAAGCAGGAAAGTATCCGCTTACTCTAGCTTTGAGCAATCAATCAAAGACAATTAGAAAAGAATTTACTCTGTTAGTTAGAACTAATAATATTGCTGTAACTGCTGATAGTATATTGACAAACGTTCGTGAATTAAATGAAGAGGTGCTTTTTAAATCATGGATTACTTTTGGCAAGCCGTTGTATGCGAAAAGTGTAGATGTAATTAACGATGGTGTTTTAAATGGAGAAGGTTCAGTTTTTTACTCTTTAGCTAGCGAATCTAAAATTCCAAAGATTGACTATTTTGGTTATCAATGGAACGAGAAAAAGAATATCAATATGATTGCGCTACACACTGGATCTGTTGAAGAGTTTGGAGGATGGTTTTCCTCAATGAATATACAATATTTGGGAGAAGATAATAAATGGCATGACGTTGGAGGATTTACTTCAACACCTGAGTTGCCAAAGAATGACATTGTCTTTTTTCAACCTCATTTTGTAGAATACATATTTGAATTTAAGCCTGTATATGCGAAAGCTATTCGTGTAATTGGTGATACAAAAGTTCAAGAACATTGGAATAAAGACACAAAAAACACTTCTTCTTTCTTTTCAATTACTGAGCTTAGTGTTTATGAATTTTGATTGTAAAGTACGATTAAACTAGAACTTTTATATTAATTAGTATGCTAAATAAATTAAAATAAAATTTATGAAACGAGTATTTATACTTTTATCTGTTTTGATGTTTGTGAGTTACTCATTTGGTAAAGAAAACAAAAGAGAATTATCTCATGAAGAGTTACGTGATAAAATTAAAGGAGGTTGGGCCGGTCAAACAATTGGTGTTGTTTATGGTGCTCCTACTGAGTTTAAATTTACGGGTACAACTATCCAGAATTACCAACCAATTCCCTGGTCAGAGAATTACATAAAATACTGGTGGGATAAAAAGCCCGGTTTATTTGACGACGTTTACAATGATTTGACTTTCGTTGAAACTTTTGAGAAGTATGGTCTTGATTGTAGTCAGGAGATATTAGCAAAAGAGTTTGCTTTTGCTGATTATCATTTAGCTCATGCTAACCAGGCTGGACGTTATAATATACGTAATGGAATTATGCCTCCTGAATCTGGTCATTGGCTGAACAATCCTCATGCCGATGATTTGGACTTTCAAATTGAAGCTGACTTTATTGGCCTTATGGCCCCAGGATTAATGTCAGACGCAATTGATATTGCTCAGCGAGTTGGTCATATAATGAATAGTGGTGATGGTTTCTATGGAGGCGTTTTTGTAGCGGGACTATATTCTACTGCATTTGTATCTGACAATATATCAGAAATTATTGATAAGGCCCTTGAGCCAATTCCTGTAGAAAGTCAGTTTTATCAGTGCATTGATGATGTTAGAAAGCTGCATAAACAATATCCTAATGATTGGGAGCAATGTTGGTTTGA
>CAYTJC010000046.1:4128-6137 GCA_964437875.1 uncultured Dysgonomonadaceae bacterium | reverse complement strand
AGAAGTTGAAGCACTAGATTTTGAGGGAACCACCATGTCTCTTGCAAGAGCCTATGAGTTAAGTTACAAACATGCAATTGCACTTATTAGTAAATCTGGAGGAGTAGTAAATGATGACAAAGTAGTTATTCCAAATCAAGAAGTAAAAACATTGCCATTAGAACAGAACTTTGTTAATACCCATCCTATATTTCGAGATCGTAAGGATGAGTTTATGTCAAATGAATATGAGTTTAATTTTGATGGTAATGGATATGTAATTTGGGGTAATATTGTTTGTTTACGAAGCGTTACAGCAGACTATGTTCATCGTGTATCGATGCGTCATATTGGTTCAGAGGTATTTGGTCTTGCTGAGCTTGATGATGATTATGTAGCTGAGATAGAAGTCTGGATTGATGGTGAATTAGATCATATCTCAAAACTACCAATGAAAAATACAGATAGAAGACTTGAGCCTTCTTGGCGATATTTACTACCCGAGGGAAGACATAATGTAAAGCTTAAGTGGCTTAATCCTCACGAAGATTATCTTATTAGGATTAATGATATTGTGTATTACAGCGAAAAGGAATCTAATGATAAATATTATTTTAATTTAAAATGAAAAAAGAACTATATTTTATAATAGCACTTATATTTTTAATTTCATGTGAAAATAAAGATGTAAAACTTGACTACGGTAGCGAGATTGTCTTAACTAAGAGTGTTCTGCAAGACAAGATTAAAGGGGGGTGGATGGGACAGACAATTGGCTGTACATATGGAGGCCCAACTGAATTTAAATACAAAGGAGGAATTATTTATGATCAAATACCGATTATCTGGTATGATGATTATGCATGGGATACTTTTATTGAAGACCCAGGTTTGTATGATGATGTATATATGGATTTAACCTTTGTTGAAATAATGAAAAAGGAAGGAATCAATGCTCCGGCATCAGCATATGCTATAGCGTTTGCAAATGCAGACTATAAGCTGTGGCATGCCAATCAAGCAGCAAGATACAATATCCTTCAAGGTTTAATGCCACCAGAATCTGGTCATTGGTTGAACAATCCACACGCAGATGACATAGATTTTCAGATTGAAGCTGATTTTATAGGAATGATTTGCCCAGGAATGATTAATAAAACACTAGAATTAAGCGATACAATTGGCCATATTATGAATTATGGAGATGGATGGTATGGTGGTGTGTATATGGGGGCTATGTACTCTTTAGCTTTTGTTATTGATGATATTCCTTTTATTGTAAGTGAAGCGCTTAAAACAATTCCTGCAAAGAGTAAGTATCGTCGTTGTATGGAAGATGTAATAAAACTTCATAAACAATTTCCAAATGATTGGAAGAAATGCTGGTTTGAAATTAATGATAAGTATGGAGACGGGAAGGGTTGCCCTGAAGGTGTTTTTAATGGCTTTAGCATAGATGCAACTCTTAACTCAGCATATGTAATTATTGGTTTGCTTTATGGTGAAGGAGATTTTCATAAAACAATGGATATTGCTACACGTTGCGGTCAAGATTCTGATTGTAATCCTGCTACAGCAGCTGGAATACTAGGTGTAATATATGGTTATAGTGGAATACCAGATTATTGGAAACCTGCTATGGAGAAAGTTATAGATGTTGATTTTCCTTATACATCTATATCACTTAGAACAATATCAGATATAAATTTAGAGTTGATTGAAGATATAATATATGATCAAGGAGGAAGAGTTGAGAATGATAATTACTATATTACACTTCAAAAACCTAAAGAGGTTAGATATGAAGAATCATTTGAAGGGATTTATCCAACAGAACGCCGCGTATTAAAAGAAAAGTTTAGAGATGAGCTAACTTTAGAGTTTGATGGTAATAGCATTGTTGTAATGGGTCAAATTACCATGGTAAATGAAGATGATGGAGAGTATGTAGCTCAATTAGAGGCGTATATTGATGGTGAGAAGGTTGAAGAGTTTGTTATGCCTTATGATTATATTAAAAGAAAATATGA
>CAYTJC010000046.1:0-4028 GCA_964437875.1 uncultured Dysgonomonadaceae bacterium | reverse complement strand
ATAAAAAATACGATGTTGTTTATCTTTTGCATGGATTAGGGAACGATCATAATGATTGGAACGATCAATATTTGAATGTCACATCATTGATTAATGATAAAGAATCCAAAGGTGATATATTGGAGATGATTTATGTTATGCCACAAGGCTTTGATTCATACTATGTGAATGCTTATGATGGAAGTTTTAATTATATGGATATGTTTATAAAGGAGCTTATACCATTTATTGATAAAACTTATCGAACAAAAGCTAATCGTGATAATAGAGCTATTGTTGGTTATTCAATGGGTGGATATGGTGCAATGATTCTTGGATCAAAGTATCTTGATCATTTTTCTATATCAGTCCCTTTAAGTATGTCTTTTAGGACAGATGATCAGTATATGCAGGAACCTTCAAATGGATGGAATAATCAATGGGGTAAGATTTTTGGTGGTGTTGGACTTCAAGGAAAAGATAGACTAACAGACTATTATAAAAAGCACTCCCCATTTTATTATTTCAATCCTCAAACCTCTATGGATTTTTCAAATATGAATTTTTTCATAGATTGTGGAGATGATGAAGAGCAACTCCTTATAGGTAATGATCTTCTTCATGTTCAAATGCGCGACTTGGGTATAGAACATGAATATAGGGTGAGCGATGGAGGCCACACTTCTAGCTATTGGAGAAAGTCAATGGAAGAGGTGCTTTCTTATATATCGTGTAAATTTAAAGGTGAAATTTATTCTAAAGAAGATGTAATTGAATCTGAAGAGAACTTCTCTGGTAATATGGCAACAGATGAAATTGAAGGTATAGAAACAATTGTTTTTAAATCTAGAGGGTATGATAACCGTTTAGATAACACTGCAATTTATTTTATCCATGACAACTGGTCTTCAACTGATATTATAAAAGCAATAAATCTTTTAGATATTAGCAATGATGAGAAAAGCTTTGTTGTACTATCTATTGACTATAGTTTGCTAGATACCGGGTTGTCTTCTTTTGCTAAAAGTGTTATAGAGAAATATAGTGTTTCCAAAAATATTGGGATAGGTATAGGACATGGAGGAAGTGTTTTATATGATTCGTCTGTCAATCAAAGTCCCAATTTTTCATCTTTATTCCTTTTTGATTCTTTTTTGGGAGAAGAGGTCAAAGCTCCTAATCGTGGCACATTCTACTACATAGATATTACAGATATGGGTACTAATTATAGATCTGCAGGAGAACTTTATACTTTATGCAAGCAAAACAATGTAATGTATGAATATAGAGTTAGAAATGGAGTTGATAGTAAAAACTCTCATATGCAAGGTGTATCTTTGGCAAAGCAATTTATATTGAGCCAAATTAATAATAAATAAATAGGTGTGAATTAACAATTAAAATTAAGAATTATGTTTATAATAAACAGTTATGCATTAGCAGTTGTTTTTAGTTTAATAACAATGCTTGCCTGGGGCTCTTGGGGTAATACACAGAAATTAGCCGCTAAGAGTTGGCGTTACGAGTTGTTTTATTGGGACTATGTTATTGGGATAGTACTTATTGCATTGGTTCTTGGTTTCACAATGGGGAGCATAGGAGAAGAGGGTCGTCCATTTTTGCAAGATCTTTCTCAAGCTTCAAAAGAAAACTTAAGTTGGGTATTATTGGGGGGTGTTATTTTTAATGCTTCTAATATATTGCTTTCTGCTTCTGTTTCTTTAGCAGGCATGGCTGTCGCTTTTCCATTAGGTGTTGGTATTGCTCTTGTTTTAGGGGTAATCGTTAATTATATTGGTGAGCCTTCTGGTAATCCTTTATTATTATTCTTGGGGGTGGCATTAATTGTTTTAGCAATTATTTGCAATGGATTAGCATCAGGTAAAATTAGTAGAGATGACGAGAATAGAGCCAATAACCGCAAAGGAATTATTATAGCGTTTATAGCGGGTATTTTGATGTCACTTTTTTATCGTTTTGTAGTTAAAGGTATGGATGTTAATAACTTTTTATCACCAACTGTTGGAATGTTAACTCCTTATTCTGCAATTTTTGTGTTTTCAATTGGCGTGCTTTTAAGTAATTTCATCTTTAACACTCTTGTAATGAGATTCCCTTTTAAAGGAGAAAAAGTTAATCCTATGGAATACTTTAAAGGAGGAATATCAACACATCTCACTGGTGTCTTAGGTGGTGCTATTTGGGGACTAGGTACAACTTTTAGTTATATTGCATCTGGTGCAGCTGGGCCAGCTGTATCTTATGCGCTTGGACAGGGTGCTCCTATGATAGCAGCTTTGTGGGGAGTTTTTATATGGAAGGAGTTCAAAGGTGCAGATAGATCCGTTAATTGGCTTCTTGCAATAATGTTTTTTTTCTTCATTACAGGTCTTGGGATAATAGTTATTGCTGGACAGGGATAATTATTTTATAGTATAGATTAAAGATTATATTCTTTATAAAAAGACTGCTTTCTATGATAGTTTTGAAGCAGTCTTTTTTTATGTTGGATATATCGCTAGGTTAGCAGGATGAAAATTCCTTCATCTATCGAGTTGAAAGGAAATGTTAGCGATTGGCAAGAGTTGTCATGGTCAGCTATGAATCTTAAAAGAATTATCATAAAACTGTCAGTCTTGACGCACAAAAATCTGACACAAAGCACATAGAGAGGGTAACCGAGGAATGCATTGGGTGAGCCCAAGAATTAACCATAAGCTTTATGAGTAAATCAAGCGAGATACAGTGAAAGTTTAGTATGCTTATCCCGAGAGGTTTTGCATAGTGCACCAGTAGTCTAGACAGAATAGCTATAAACCTTCATGTTATGCAAGAAGTCAGCAGAGGATATATTACTTTAGGAGAAGTACACTCTTAAAAGAGGGTCTGAATCATTTAATTTAAGGAGCAGTTAGTTCAAAAATTGCTTTATGAAACGGCAGTAAGTTACAGAGTCCTAATTAGACTTATTTTCAGCAGTAGGTGAGGATTCTGTATACCCTTATGTCAATACTGAAGTCGTAAGCAGAGCTACAGCATTAAAGGGGTCTCAAGTAAAAGAAGTAGGAGAACAGAAACGAGTCTTAGCTAGAATTTAATGGAGGCGATATTGTGCCCAAGCAATATTAATCAAACCTATAAACAGATAAAGCGGAGCAAAGAAGTAGTAAGGAATAAACCGAATGTGCATTTCAGATTTTGCCACATGGTATAGTAGCAATAGTGGAATCTTATTTGCAAAACTGCGTAATGGAACTTACATTCCACAAGGATTGAAGCAGGTTGAAATCCCCAAGCTAACAGAGCGATTCGCAAATTAGCTATCCCCACAGTAACAGATAGGGTTATCCAACAAGCTGTTTCTCAAATTCTAAGTCGAATATATGAGAAACAGTTTTCTGACCATAGTTATGTTTTTCGTTCTCAGCGAAGTGCTTATGACGCACTAAATAAAGAATGTTAGCACGTACAAATGGGCAGAAACATAGTTGTAGATATTAATAAGCCAATGCATCGAGGGAGCTCCACAAGGCAGTTTGCTTTTCTATTATTATCGAACATAGTTCTAAATGAATTAGATAATGAATTGGAAGGATGAGGACACAAATTTGTTCGCTATACAGACAACTGCAACATCTACGTACCCAGCCAAGAGGAAGATATGAGAGTAATGGAGTCGATAAGCAACTTTATCGAGAGCAAACTCAAACTTCATGTCAATCGAGAGAAGAGTCAGATTTGAAAAGGAAATCAAATCAAATCCTTAGGACATACTATTGAAAATGATGGGGCTTAAGATTGCAAAGAAAAGGTACGGACGGTGATGTGAGAGGTAAGGGGAATAATCCCTACCTACTCGATTAATTGCTAATCGCCTTACTGTCAAAGATTATTGACTACTAGTTACCTTTGGCAAAACAACAATCAAGTGCTTCACTCATTGCCACCATTATAGATTCTAACTACTTACACACTGTTAAAAATGTGTAAAGCCACCAAGAAAAAAGCTATTATGCATTGCATAGTAGTTGCTTCTACCTATATTTGCA